>JBDSKY010000550.1:0-7789 GCA_039916675.1 Bdellovibrionia bacterium | reverse complement strand
GAAGGGATTCGGCACCAAATTATAGAGCAGGCTACCGATGAGGCGATTCTATTAACAACTCAAAACCCGCGATACGTCCACCCATTACTCAGAGGAATTCTTTTACATTACTTTATTGCCTATATTCATCCATTTTTTGATGGAAACGGGAGAACAGCGCGCGCTCTTTTTTATTTTAACTCTATGCGGAACAATCTTGATTATGTTCAGCTTCTTTCCGTCTCCGCCTACCTCAAAGATCACGGGTTTCAGTATGAGAAAGCCTTTGAAAAAGTTCTATCGAATGATCTGGATGTTACTTACTTTATCGATTTTTGCTTAGACTCGATTCATTCCGCTCTTTTGGCAGTCTCTAATAAGGTGAAGTATTTACTCAAAATTACGGAACTCAGAGAAAATTTGAATCTTACTGCTAATCAGATTGGGCTGCTACAAAGAATGGCCCTTCATAAATTTAGAACTATTAATATTGAAGAATATGCCCAGCAAATCAATATGTCGCGAGAGATTGCAAGGCAGGAACTTAAAGCGCTTACTGAGTTGGGCCTTGTTCAAGAGTCTAAGCTCGGGAAAAAATTGGTATATCGAATCAACAAGTCAAAATTGGAGTCAAATTGGCTTTGATCGGACGTCGGACTTAGCCATCTGAATGTTTATCCTACTTTGGGGGCGCACAATTTGATCTTAGCTAGCTGGAGCTATTAAAGCTTCAGCCTTAAGTCGAGCTTGCCTCTGCTTACTCATCCATTTGCCTAAGTAAGGAATGGTAGTTCCTTGAATCACGACAGAGGTAAGCACAATGAAAAACACCAAATCAAAAATAATCTGTGCCTTCGGTATGCGCGCTAAAAGAGGATAAGTCGCCAAAACAATCGGGGCCGCACCCCTTAAACCGGCCCAGGAAATGACCACCTTTTCTCTAAAATGGAGTCTGCTACCCAGAAGCGCGAGAAAAACTCCCAGAGGGCGCGCAATCAAGATTAAGAAAACAGCAAGTCCGGTGGCAACGGGCGCAATCGGTAGTAGATTTCGCGGAAATACCAGGAGTCCTAACGTAAGGAACATGGCGATTTGCATAAGCCAACCCAAACCATCATGGAAAAGCATTAAGCTTCGCTTATGCAACAGAACCCGGCTATTCCCCATCACAATTCCTACAACGTAAACAGTGAGGAATCCATTGCCTCCTAAGACTTCAGAAACGCCGTAAGACAGCATCACCATCGATGTAGTGATTACTGGATAGATGCCTTCAGATTCCAGTTGGACACGATTGACAACTTCAGTGGCAAGCTTTCCGATGGCCATCCCAACGAAGAGACCCACTGTCATTTGTTGTAGAAAGTGGAGGGTGAGGCTTAGTCCAGATGTGGGGTGACCGTCTAAAATATGGATCATTCCAACCGTCAGGAAGGCGGCCATAGAATCGTTGCTACCGGATTCAAGCTCTAAAAGAGGTTTAATCGGACTATGGGTTCCACCAATCTTTTTACCTTCTAATACCGCAAAAACTGCCGCTGCATCGGTAGACGAGACAATGGCTCCCAAGAGCATGCCTTCTATCCATGTGAAATGGAGCATCTGGACTGCAAATGCTGCTACAAGTCCACTCGTAATGACCAGGCCTAAAGTAGCGAGGGCAAATGCGCTCTTGAGGACGGGTCTGACCCGAGGCCAAGAAGTGTCCAAGCCCCCGGAAAAAAGGATAAGAATTAGCGCAATAATCCCAATAGCTTGGGTGAGATGAGGATCATTGAAGTAAAATCCGCCCGGGCCATCTGAGCCCGCTAACATCCCAATCCCAATAAAAAAGACTAAAGAAGGAATGCCTACTACTCCAGACGCTTGACTTGCCAATACGCTTAAAAGTAAAAGAGCGGAGCATCCAATGAGAAATAAATTAAAAGAATGCACAACCTGTATCATACACAATATCCGTAGGAACCGCCAGCTTAAGTTCCTGAGTGATTTACTGTTCTGGACGCCCTGGAAGGGCCTGGGGCTTAAAACAGTCATCACCTTTGGGATCACCGTAGCAATGTGCCAGATGGGATTTTGCTTCTCTGAGCTCAAGCAGATTGAAGGATTGGACCTAATTGGCGGCAGTTCTGTTCGAGTCGAGTTTAAAAAAGCACGCCTAGGGACTGTGGTAATGTTTTTATCCTCACGCTGCCCTTGCTCTGCAAGCCATCAATCCACGCTGGATCAGCTTTCTAAGGAGTTTGGCCCCCGTGGATTTCGTTTTGTAGGGATTCATTCGAATGCGGACGAAGAAGTAGAAGCGGCAAGGGAACACTTTAAAAAATCGGGTTTGGCATTTCCTGTGATTCAGGACAAAAAAAGTGGAATTGCGGACGCATTAGGAGCGTTTAAAACTCCCCATGTTTTTGTATTGGCTTCTAACGGCGAAGTCCTGTTTCAAGGTGGGGTTGATAATAGCCATGTCGCCAATGCTGCTAATAAGCATTATCTACAAGAGGCGTTGGCAATGATTGTAGACGGAAAGAAACCGTCTCAGAAAGAAGTGAGAGTTTTAGGCTGTGAGATTCGTAGATAAAACTATGCCTGCAACAAGGCTTTTCGTAATGATTGAATTCTTAACTGCTCTTGTTTTAAATGGAGCGAATCACGCGCTAGCAGCAGCCTGCTGCGGAAAAAGTTCGGCAGCTCCCTTCCTCATGGTAGGGGACGATCAAATGCAACTTAGTTTAGGGTTGGCTCTGGGGAATGTCGTAGCTCACATTGCTGATGATGGTGTGCCTAACTTTGGATCAAGTAGGAACTCCGAGACGTCCCAAGCCTATAAATTAGACATGGCAGCTTTGCTGTCTGATCGGATTCAAGGAGGCTTTAGTGTTCCTATAGCCACTTATGCAGTCTCCAGGGGGAACCTTCAAGAGGCGTCTACGGGGTTAGGGGACGTAAGGTTAAGCCTAGGGTATGAATTTTTACCCTCGTGGAGTTATTCAGTTTGGCGACCCCAAGGTTTTCTTTTTACCGGCCTGACATTACCAACCGGGCGTTCGTATGACGGTAGAAGGCAAGTTATGGCCACGGACGTGACAGGGACAGGCTATTTTACATGGACTGTAGGTGCCTTGCTTTTGAAAAAGTGGACGGTTTGGGACGTTTTCCTTGTCCCCGAAACCCACTATTCATTTTCACGTACAACCCAGGATCTGGGTGGGGCATATACCTTGAGTCCAGGATTTGGAGGCAGCATCGGTGTAGGTTTTGGGCTTAGCCCAGGGAGCGGCAATCTACGCTTCGGTTTTAGATTGCAGCCCAAGTTGGAGCAAGGTCTTGAAGTGAGCACTCCTGCAGCGGCTGGCAATTTAGTGATGAGCGCGGGTGCTGTGATTGCGACATGTGACACTGGAATTGATGCAAGTTATATGATGAGCTCGGTAGATTCTGTGTCAGTATCTTACACGGATCAAACGCTTTTGGGACCGGCTATGAATACAAGTTTAAGCAGGTCACTAGGAATTAATTTTCAACATCGATGGGAGCGGTAAGTTTAATGGGCATGGAGAAGAAAAAGGACTTCAATCAATCTGAATTATTTATTTCGCTAAGGTCCCCCTTTGCCAGAAGGGTCAGACTGGCTCTATTGGAAAATCAAATTCCATACAAAGAAACCGTGTGTGACGTATTTAAGCCTACTGAGGCCTTAATAGCAGTTAATCCTTTAGTACGTGTTCCCGTTTTACGATTAGCTTCGGGAGAAACGCTCATAGATTCGAATCTAATTTTGCAGGCTTTGTATGAAACACTTGCCACTGGTTCTACGGGTAGTTCTGATTCTGCCAATTCACTAATGCCTAGTTTACCTCCTACACGTTTTGCCATCTACCGATGGCAAGCCATCGCAGCAGGATTCGCCGAAAAAACTGTTGAATATTTCTTGGAAACTCAACGACCACCGGCAAATCAGGATCCCGACACCAAAGAAGATTTAAAAAATATCTCAGAACGAGTTCTCGCCGAAATAGAAACAACGTTGATCGCAAACCCGAGCCACAGTTATCTCGTAGGAAACTCTTTGACCCAAGTGGATTTGGATCTGGCTTCTGCTCTGACCTATTTTGGTTTGAGATATTCTCCGGAATGGAAGAAGCGCTATCCGAGAACGTCCCTCTACCTGGCGCAATTGGAGCAAAGGCCTAGTTTTGTCCAGACTTGTCCCCCGGCATAACAGGGCTACAATTCTGCTCCCCTTCATAGAATAAAGATTCTGGCGGCTAGGGGCCGAGTATGGGGGGCCCGCTCCTCATAAAATAAATTCATTATCGATTAAATGAATTTGTATGCTTTGCAACTTAGGTACGGGGGCTTGCCCTTTTTTAGTGGCGCATAATTGTGTAAAAAGTGTCTAGCAATTAGACACTCGCATGTTTTTCTCTGAATCAACTTGAACAGTGTATGTGTCTATAATCAAAATAAGCTAGTAAAATCAAATGCATACAATTTGACGCACTTGGCATCTTCATTGCTTTAATAGGCTTGTCCACCCAGTATGTGGGCGGTTTTAAACAAGGTCTATGGAGAGTGTATTTAGATGTTAAAGTCATGTGGGCTATATAAAATTTTGCTTCTTAGCAGTACATTACTTGCGCTGAGCTACGGACTTGCTTCTTTTGGGGCCCATGCCAGCTCCTCTAAACGTCTGAATCATCCTTCTGTTTCGCTCCAATCTCTAGGATCACTCGGCTCCCACCTCAAGACAACTGAAGGTCTGTCGGCTGCGGAATTGGCCCATTTGGATCTGAAGCTTTTGTCTATTCCTTCAAAGCCGCGAGTAGCGCAACCTGCTTTTGATTTATCGTTAATTTCGGTAATTAAATACGGCGGGATAATTGTTCATTTCTAAATTCTAATGAACTGATAATAGGTTATTCACGAAATCTTGAAGATTTCTCTTAAAATTACGACCTTCGCAGTTTTCAATTTCAAGGCGAGGTTTATTCAAAACGCGTTGAAGTTGCTCAAGAAAGCTCTTCTTTTCAATACGTTCGCCCCATTTTTTTTGAATGCTGTAGTTCATATTCCCTGCTTCCCAGGGAAGTAAGACATCACGATTTGGATGCCAAAACGTTCTATCCGTATGATAAAGAGTGAATAATTCTGATGCGAATGCTTCGTTAGCTGACGCCCCACCTGGTTTGCTTATTAAAACATTAGCCAACCGCATGAGTGCTGCAATGTATTCGCCAGGCTTCATTCCTAAAGCGTGTATGACTACATTTGGATTTTTAGGATTGGAAGTCGCTTCGGCTTCGCGTCTCAGCTCTTCATTGTTGCCGCAGAGAGCAACAACATGTATTTTTTCAATTTCGCTGCCCAGGGAGCTTTTTGCAATTTTTGAAGTGTATTTAGTGATAGCTTTTCCCGCACCCTGAGCGCCCATCATAATCAGCACGGTTTTATCCGACTCTACAATTCCTAATTCTTCCCGAATAGAATCTATTTTTGGCTGCCGCTCTTCCGCAGAGATTCCAAACTCAGGTCGGAGAGGAAAACCTAAGGATACAAAATTGTCGTTCGAGAAAAACGTTCTTAAAGGCTCTCTAAGATTCTCGTCGTCAAATGAAAGGCTCACTTTAACGCCGGGGCCTGGATGATTCATCCCAATGAAAAAGTGACGTACCTCAAGGTCGGTGGTCAGAATCAGCATTGGAGTATTGATACGGTTTTCTTCAAGAATCGCATGGGTCAGGCGATTCACTAAGGGTATTACGCTAATTATAAGGTCTGGCTTAAAGTTAAAGATCTCTGAAGTAATCAGCTGACGAATCGCAAAATGGTCGGCTAAAAATTCAGCAACAGGTTGCATGCTGGTTAGAAGTCGAAGGGCCCGCATATTGCCCTTTTTCTGCGTCTTATTATAAGAGGCAACCAGGGGCAAATGCATGAGAGGTGTAATCACCTTAATTTCATATTTGCTGCCTAAGATATTCTCAACGGCGCGGCTGGCAGCCATATGGCCCCCTCCGCCTGAATCCGTAAATACAAGAAGCCTTTGTTTTGCCGGAGCTCTGGTTTCTACTGCTTCCAAAGGAGTGGCTTCCGAAGTAGACTCGGTTGGAGTTACTGACAAAATTCTTGGCACATCTAATTCTAGCTCGTGCCAAGAATTTGGTAAAGTTTCTGAGCCTATATTTAAAAAGTCCGCCGCCTGAATGTTTGCAGAGCAAACCCCCAATGTAGGCAAAGCCACAAGAAATAGTAGAAAGAAATTTTTGACGTGGCTTTGGATCATAGTCCCTGCAGGTATCAGTGGTTGACGCGTTATGTCAAGGGAAAGTCAGCGCTTTTGAAAAAATTAGACTTCTTTTGTAGGTTGCATGGGCCGGGGAAGCAAACTAAGATCAACGTCCCATGAAATCTGCTTTACGAACTCTTATTGCCTGGCTCTTTACCTCCCTTTATTGGTCCATTGTGCCCTTGCTGCAACTTCTTACCTTCAAGAAGATCCCAGAAGCTTTCATGGCCGGGTCTGTCCGGTTTTGGGCTACCACAACGTTCGCTATTCTTGGAATCCGATTAGAATTCCTAAATGCGAGTACGATTGAAGGCCGGGGTTCGCAAGTGAATGTTTCAAACCATCAAAGTGGTCTGGATATGGTCGTAGGGGCAGCATTATCGCCGGATGGGATAGTTGTGGTGGCCAAAAAGGAAATTGCCTACATTCCTTTTATCAATTTAGGTTGGTGGGCCCTTGATTTTATAAAGATTGATCGCAGTAATACCCAAAAAGCGATTCAAAGCCTAAGCGGAGTGGCTCAGAGGATTGTAAACGAGAAGAGGACTGTTTGGATCCTCCCAGAAGGCACTCGTAGCCCTCCTGGCGAGATCAGGCAGTTTAAAAAGGGTGCTTTCCACATTGCTATCGAGGCTCAAGCTCCTGTTTATCCTGTTGTAATTTGTGGTGCAGGCGAATTGATGTCTAAAAAAGACTATCTTCCTAAACCTGGTGTGATTCAGATCAAGTTTTTGCCTCCGGTGGAGACTCGTGGCATGACTGCCAAGGACGTTGATACCTTGATAAGTCAGGTACAGGGACAAATTACAGTGGCTTACAATGAAATGCAGCAGAAACGCGGCCTAGCGGTAAAAATCGAAAGCGTTGTTTCAGTCTAGGCTTCCGGTAAAAATTTTCATTTTTTATAACACGAACAACTCGGTCAAAGTTTCGAGATACGGTCCAATTTAAACCCCCCTTGATTTTAGCAGTCAATGTCAAAATCAGGGGGGGGTTAATTTACCTAGGTAATTTTAATTGTCACCAAATCGGTCTCCGATCCGATTCAGCCGTCTGCAATTCGATCTGAAAATCAGATAGCCGTTTCCGATCAGTCACCGATCTGATTCCGATCTGATTTAAAAGCCGACAAATCCTACTTCTCAAAAACAGTAGCAATCCCCTGACCCATTCCAATACACATAGTAGCAACACCTGTCTGAAGTTTCTTGGCATTCATCAAATGAAGCAAAGTTCCGACAATTCTAGCACCAGAACATCCCAATGGATGTCCAAGGGCGATAGCTCCACCATTGAGGTTAACTTTAGTATCAATCTGATTGAGAAGCTCCAAATCTTTAAGCACAGGCAAGGATTGAGCAGCAAACGCCTCATTCACTTCAAACAAGCGAATATCGGCCAAGCTCATTTTAGCTCTCTGCAGTGCTTTCTTAACGGCAGGAACAGGGCCATAACCCATAATTGAAGGGTCACAACCAGCTGAGGCCATTGCGCGAATTCTTGCCATTGGTTCTAAGTTTAAAG
>JBDSKY010000549.1:0-7105 GCA_039916675.1 Bdellovibrionia bacterium | reverse complement strand
CGCTCAGTGTAACTCTACTCGTTATATTTCCACTACCTGCCAAAGTTTCACCTATAACTCTATCTACTTTAGTGGCATTTGGTCCAACGATGATATTTATACCATGTCGCTCAGCCTGAACAATCGCTCTCTCGGCGCCCGTAACCGCATTCTTGATTGCGTGCTCCGCTACTTCTATCCTATGACCTACCTTTGCCAATTCAGCAATTTTTTCAACACCTTTAAGCGCGCCCTTTACTATACTCCCAGTACCAAGCGAAGCAACACACAACACGGCCAAAGACTGCTCTAACGGAGTCAGTGCCTCTCCTGTGAGTAAGTTTTTTCCAGTGAATGCCTCATAGGCATCCCGCCCAGTAGAAACCCCTGGAGTCAGGGAGGTCGCTAAGTCTAAAAGGACTTCACCTGTAGCTTTAGCAAACTCATACATTTCTTTTTTTTCAGCGAATATCCCGTCATCTTTTACCGCCCTCGATGTCTCAGCAAGATATCCTAGACTCGAGCGTAAACTGTCTTCTGAAAGGCTATACGCCGTCTTTCTATCTTCACTGACATTAGCCGCCTCACGAGCTGCCTGACTGCCATGAGTATCAACTACTGACTTCAGGTCATCGATAGCGCAGATAACCTTGGCTACATTATCTCCGCTCTCTTTGGTCCATGAATCCGTTGAAAGCTTCAGTAGAAGAGCGGCTCTACGGTCAAATTCAGAAAATGAATCCTGAATGTTCTGAAGAATTTCTGCCTTCTTAGTTGCCAGTGCACCTTCACTTTGAAGCAATTTATCCATTTCGCGAACGCATGCTCTAGTGACTTCTGTCTCAGTGGGGGCCTTAGTAATCGCTGGAGCTGGCTTATCAGAAACGGTTCCGTTAGCTAGATAGGTGGTTCCGCTAAACCTCAGTTCATTGGCAGGCGTTTCCCGAGGTCTATCAAATATACCGAGTAATCCTTTGCTTCCGCTTTTTCTCAAAGCTATCCAGGATTGGTTTATTTGCTCAGCACGCTGGTGTCGAGGCTCATCCGCATAATAGTGATTCTCGTACCCTCCAGGGACTAAGGTTGTATAGCCCCAATCGTAATAGATGATTTTAGGTTCAGGCGCTCCCCATGCTAATTGCTGAAAACTGACACTTAACAATGCTAGTAAAATTAAATTTTTCATGTTCGTTATCCTTGACACGCACCGGTATAAGTACGCCCCTCAATGAGGTTATTGTAATTTGAAATTATTTTCACTTGACCGAATCCACCGAATGCATTCATTTGAGCTGGGCTCGCAACTCCACAATATTTGTCATTGTCATAAAGTCTGTAAACTTCACATCGGTCAGCTTGTCTAATAAAACCGTTAAAGGCAAAATGTCCAGAATCGTTGCGGTTTCTGAGGATTTTATCGAACCTTGTCTGAGTCACGTTCATCACCTGAGCAAAACCGCCGAGGCAATTCATGACATCCGGGTTCTTCACTCCAGAGTAGTGGGAATCACAAAATCGGTAAACACCGCACGTATTTTCCGCTCTGTAATACCCGGTAGAAACGGGAGTGGTGTAGCCGGTGCATATAGGTTGTGTAAGCGAATCATTTTGGACACCAATAATATTCATAGTGTCAAGAATGTTTTGTCTAACCCCAGCATTATTTCGTGCGTTCACTGCGGCAATAAATCTCTCTATTGTACTTATTAAAGTACTATCGGAGCCTCCGGCAGCAATGGCCTGTAACCGTAAATCCTCACTATCGCTCAAAATTGGACAGACAAATTGAGAGTACTCATTTTTGGCCTGGGCCAATCTTACGGTTAGGTCTACGGGCGAGATTCGGTCCAACTGCTCAATTATCCGAGCTAATTCCAAGCTCACCTGTTCAATCCTATTAGTCGCTTCCGTTTCAAAGGAAGTCGCAAGCTCCTGCAGTCTGTAGGCAATTGAATCCACAGGGGCTTCATGAGCAAACTGAAATTTGAGTTTTAACTTGAGGACACTGTCCGGCGAGCGTACGAACAAAAATTTAACATAATTTCGCTCTCTTTTTGCATAGCCTCTGATTTTTACTACCTCTACGTTTTCGCGTGAGGGCAAATACTCGATAGAATGGCTGCCATAATAATTTTGATTATCTTCGACACCCTTTAGTGGTCCATTGAGTGTATTCCTTGACGGAGACCTTTCCAATTCTTCAACCTGAACATTTTCAAATTTATAGGGACGACCTTCGAGTGGAAGGCTAAATGAAGTCTCGGCGATAGCATTTTCGTGGTCAACGCTGCATCTAACCTTAAACCCGTGCTCTATCGTAATAGTCTCGGTAGCCGCATGTGTATTGACTGCAAAAACCACAAACATGAGAGAGGCGTAAATCGACTTGTTTATCACTTAAAACTACTCCATTAAATATATACAAACTATCCGGCGACGGGCCTATCTGCGAGCGGTATGCCAGGTATAAGCCATTGAAAGGATAAGGTCGATTATATATTTATTGGGTACTATATATTCAGTTGGCTAAAAGTTGGACATAAAGGGGCGCCCGAAAATTTTTCGCGGTTTAGAGTTAAACCGCGGTAGATAAGAGAAAATAGGGACTGACGCTTCACCCAAAAAGTGAAGAAAATCATGGGCATGAAAAAGTCCAAGAATCTATATTCCTATGACTATGAAAAAGTGGGACATGGATTCGGAGTTGTTTTCGACAAGAGTGACCGAATGTCCCAACTTGGGGGACTAGCTCCCTTTCTAGCTTTCTTAAAAAAGGGAAAGTTTCGAGATCGTTTACAGGCGAAGTTCGGAGAGGAAAAAGCGAAATCGATGCTCCAACTCATGCAGGGTTAGTAGCAGGGGCGCGAATGGGGCATCAGTGTTGTGATCCTTGAGCTTGTGCAAGAGCTACCCAGAGCGGAGTCCTTAATATTCGATGTTGATGAAAATATGGGAGCCAGGAAGATGTGGAGAAAGGTTATCTAGCAAAAGAAACACTCGAAGACGGTTACCAGTACTTGTTTTTCAGACTTCATAATCTCAACACATTTCTATACGGTACAATCCGGGCTGGAGCCGCTCATTCACAGAATGGTTTTTGTGAATATTTGGGGCGATTTTTGCCCTTATTCAAGAATCAGTGGAAGACGGTCTGGCGAATGGATTCTGGCTATTTTAACGAAGAGTCTTTTGATATTTTTTCTGAAAATGAAGCCCAATTTTTTGTTAAAGCCCCGATGCATGAAAAGAGAGAGGGTATG
The DNA here is from genome assembly GCA_039916675.1 of Bdellovibrionia bacterium. Lineage (GTDB taxonomy): Bacteria > Bdellovibrionota > UBA1018 > UBA1018 > UBA1018 > JBDSKY01. The sequence goes on along the minus strand of JBDSKY010000549.1, from coordinate 3,866 downwards.
GCCGCACACAGCCCTGACCTTGTGTGGAGGAATCCTGAAATCCAATACGCTAGCCTTATTACCCGTACTAAACAAAGAACCCTCAAGAGGGAGATATTCAAGGGTGCGTGAAGTGAGAAGAATAAGCGCTGAAAAATTTACTCATCAGGTCGATAAATCACCCATCCGGTGGGGTTTTGTTTTTGCCAAAGCATTTCTACGTCAGGAATTATCTGAATTGTTGCCATACCGGGCAACCCAAATATTACCCTGGGCCTGATTCTCACCCAAAGATTTTTAAATAGAAAAAAATCATTAAGGCCTTCTATGCGGCTTGGCTCGGAAACATCCTTTAACTCTTGCCCCATTTCTGGCTTTCTTTCCAGTTCTCCAGGTGACCCAGCTACCGCGTGTTCCAAGGAACCGATTTCCTGTTCCAAATAAGCGGCCAAATCGGGTACTGAGGCCGCAAGTAATTCGAGGGGGAATAATAACATAATGATGATAAAAATAGATTTAGATTGAGGCCGATTACTCATGTGATTTCCCACCCTGTTTTCTAAAACCTTTCATTAAAAAAATTAAGCTCAATCGCCACCGCGCCACCCAAACCTACCAAGCCCAGATTTCCGGACACCGAAGTATCGTAATCGCATCTGAGTAACCCTATCTTCCATCCACTCTTACTCGGCTTATTGGCTTGCTTGACGAAAAATCTTCCGATCTTAATCGCCTTCTGGATGCCCTTTTTGAGCTTGTCCGCCCCAATTCGGTAAACGGCTCGCTTTATCGAATGATCCTTTTCATTTTCAAGAGCCTCAAATTCGACACCGTTCTTTTTGGCAAACTCAAGATGAGAAGGGCTCGGATTTCCTTCTATCAGGAGAATCGGTTTGATTTCTTCTTGAGTCAGTAAAGAGCGCTTCTCCGGCCCACTCGGACGAATAACAGGTGGCTTGACTCTATTCGCGAAATAAACGTGTCCGAGCAACAAAGCATTCCCTCTAGCCACACCTACTGCGCCGTTGGCCGTCAAACCGATACCTACTCTGTAATTCTGAAGACGAAAACCATCGCCAAGCGGTTCTTCGTCAACAGCACTTTCCAAAATATCCTCCATTGAAGCTACGAAATTTTGCAGACCTTCCCTAAGCCCCGATGGTTTCAAGCGATTTTTTTTCGCTGCTACCCTGTTACCCGCTGCTTTGAGTCGTTTCATCCGAATCCATTCAAAACGGAAGCGAAGTTCACCGCCTACACCTACTGCTGGAAGGATGTTTCCAGATGCGTCTATAATGCAGTCAAAGCGAGATTTTGAAAACCACCACCGGCTATCGTGTCTCGATTCAATAGATTGAACCATAGAACGTAATTCCCCCACCGTTCTTTGCATATTGGTCCGAAAGGCGGGAATATTCTTAACCTTCCCACTTGCGGTCGCAATCTGCATTACGGGCTCTAGCTGACGATCAATCTCTTCGACCGTAGTTTCATCATTTAGGCTTACCCCCATGGTGGGTTCGGTTTGGTCTAAGTTTAGAGCTTGGTCGCGTTCCGCTAATCCTATGGCAGGGGCAGGACCTTGCTTGTACCAGTAGACCTGTACAGCGGGGTTTGATCTGACAGTCAACAATCCCAGAAGTCCTTGAAAGGTAATCCCCATATCCGTAGCAAATCCGCTGAAATGCCAAGGTACCCAATCTGGGGGACGTTTAACTTGATTTTCATCAGGAAAAACAGGCGCTTTCGCTTCCTTCATCTGATCCAACACTCTTTGGTTCGCACGAAATATCTTTTGGACCACCGGGGCCAGCTTTTCTTCGGACCCTGTATCTTTTCTAGCTTCAGTAACAAGTCCGCCTATATCTTCATCCAATCTATACCAAGAATCTGGAACCTTAGGAGAATCAGCCCCCTCTCTAGCGCTTGCTGAAAAATTGAAAATTATTAAAAGAAAGGCAAGCGTACCTAATAAAAAAGTGCCGCTCTTTTTCATGGAAATTCTCGCTTAATTGAATGATTCGAAGTTTTAAGGAACATTTGTGGGATCTGAGCTGTTAGTGAAAATCATACGGAACCGAGGAAGAGCGCCGATTTGGAAGGGTCCAATTCCAACTTGAGTAGTCACGCCGATTCCTATCACCACGGTTCTTAACAACCAAGGGGAATGGGTTTCCCTCTTTTTTAATACTGGCAATGTAGTATCATCTATCGAAGTGGTCGCTGCTAAAACACTTTCTACATAGTCTTTCTCCGGAATCCATAACTGAACCGGATTATTATTTTCGTCCGAACCAATCACGGGAATACCATTGACCATCTTACAACCGGAGAATATGAAGCAAATCGAAAAAATCATACATGCATTCAACATTTTCATTTTTTTGCCTCCTTTTTCTGTCCTACTTCAAGAGAGTTCTCTCTCTCATAGTCGCGCTTGACTAGAGAGATAAAAAAGTATGCATGAGAATAAAAATGTCTTTTTGAAGTGGGTGAAAAAAAGAATTGCGGGTGTTATCTAACGGACCAAATGCCGAGCTTGATACACTTCGGCCACGGTCTTAGAGGGATTATGCTTCCCTGCGGCTGAAGGTACATTAGCCTGTTGAGAATTACATCCCATGACCTGAAGGAACGGAATTATCAAAAATAGGCATAATCCAATGAATCGAAGTTCGGCCATAACAGCTATGCAATTTACAGTACTTGTCAAATATTGTCAAGTACTATAAGAGAAACCTTATAATTTTAAGGTTTGAATCATCTTTACAAGCACTTACGAACCTAATTTGAGGAGGGAAGTCTTTCTTTCGACAGGACTATCTGCAAAGTTTTGCCAGGCAATAGCGGTCTCGCAATCAGCTGAGGCAGATAAATTTCGTAAGCTAAAATGAACTTTTGAACATAGGAGGTAATATCCTCCCGCGACATTCCAGACTTTCCTTGGGCTTTCATCCGTTCCTCAGCTTCTACCCGCCAATCAATTACATACTGAACATCGAGAGGAATCAGATGAATAAAAGCATCCAATTGACTGTACCAAGACTGGTAAGAAGCCAAAAACTGGTTAACCTCCAACAATCCCGCAGTGAGTTGAGGATCAGCTTGAACTTCAACATTACCTAGAATGACCGAATCAGATACCGCACTAAACCCGAGCATCCATCCTTCAAGAAATACTACGTCTAACGGGCCCTGAATTTCAGTCCACTCCGTTTCAGGTAATCGATCTCCCTGCCCCTGATGTTTTGACTTATCATAAGAAGGCACTCGGATAGAGTCAGTTGCACTTACTTTCCGAAGCTCCCCCAACTTTTCTAATCCCAGCTGGATATCATGCGTACCCGGATAACCTCTCTGTTGAAGCAGTGGGTTGAAAGGGTGCTGCGCCGCTAAAGCAACCTGCTGCTGCCGCGTCAAATAGAAATCATCTATAGAAAGTGTTAGGCCTCGAAAGCCCATTTCTGAAAGTACCTGAACCAAAGCTGCAGTTAGCGTAGACTTACCTGATCCTTGGGGTCCATTCACACCAACGATAAGCGGCCTGCATTGGGCCTTTGCAATTTCTTCAGTCACCCAATTCAAAATTTTCAAATAATAGTCACGAACTCGGGTTTCCTGCTGGTCCTGGGGTGGCAGAATTTCCAAAAATTTTTTGACGATTTTCTCTTTTAGTTCAGCATGTATTAACTTCGAAGTCATTAAAGCTCCCTTCAAGCAATATTGCTTGGCAGAGCTTCGTACCTCTAAAGCAAATTAGTAGCCAGCTCAGAAAGTTTAGATCGCTCGCCACGAGTCAACGTAATATGAGCCGAAATCGACTCATCCTTAAACTTATCCACTAAATAAACCAATCCGTTGTTGGCAGAGTCTACATAGGGATTGTC
>JBDSKY010000548.1:0-2723 GCA_039916675.1 Bdellovibrionia bacterium | reverse complement strand
CATCCAGTGGCAGGCCGAATGCCGGGACATATGAACGTGCTTTTAGCTGAATCAGACATCCCTTATGACTGTGTTTTTGAAATGGAAGATATTAATAGCGAGTTTTCATCAACGGACGTGGGATTGATTGTCGGCGCAAATGATGTAGTGAATCCTGCCGCAAAAAGTGATAAGACTAGTCCCCTCTATGGGATGCCTATATTAGATGTGTATAAAGCCAAACATATTTTTGTCAGCAAACGATCGATGAAAGCAGGTTACGCTGGAGTCGACAATGCTTTGTTTTATTATCCCAATTGTTCGCTTGTTTTTGGTGACGCCAAGGCAACTTGCGAATCGTTAGTAACAGCTCTTAAAGAAGCGTAGAAAGAAGAAGTCCCGGTCATGGAGTATTCCAAGAATTTAAGAAATATTTGTATTATTGCGCACGTCGATCACGGCAAAACTACCCTAGTAGATTTCCTACTTCGTCAAGCAGGCACCTTTCAAACCCATCAGGCTATGTCCGATCGTGTGATGGATTCCATGGATTTAGAGCGCGAAAGAGGGATTACCATCCTCTCTAAGAATACCTCTGTCCGAGTGGGCGATACTAAAATCAATATCGTTGATACCCCAGGCCACGCCGACTTCGGCGGGGAAGTGGAACGTATCATGGGAATGGTCGACGGAGCTTTGTTGCTGGTGGATGCTGCTGAAGGTCCTTTGCCTCAGACTCGTTTCGTTCTACAGAAGGCTTTGAAGCAAGGCTTAAAGGTCATTTTGGTTATCAATAAAGTGGACCGCTCAGATGCTCGTACTGAAGAAGTCGTAAATCAAGCGTTTGATTTGTTTATCGATTTAGGCGCTACTGAAGCTCAAGCGGACTTTCCCATTATCTATGCCTGTGCGAGACAGGGCTGGTGTACTTTAGACTTTAATGAAGTCCCTAAGCTTCTCTCAGGTGAAGTAAAAGGAACTTTAAAGCCGTTGTTTGATGAAGTGATCAGAGACATTCCAGGTCCTCTCATTTCAGCAACTCCAGGATTCACTACCTTGATTTCAAATCTTTCCTATTCTGAATACGTAGGTAGATTAGCGATCGGCCGTGTGGTTTCGGGTTCAGTGAAAAAGAATCAACGTCTGATTCGCCGCGGTGTTGATGAGCAAGGCAATCCCGTTAATGAAAGTTTCAGTGTTTCCCAGCTTTATACCTACGAAGGCCTAAAGCAGGTTGAAGTGAATGAAGTTCTAGCGGGCGACATTGGCGTTATCGCAGGAAATGAGAAAGTGGAAATCGGAGATACTTTAGTTAGCTCCGAATCTGACGTAGCTTTGCCTAGAATTTACGTTGAGAAGCCAACTTTAGGTATGGTGTTCTCCGTGAACACTTCTCCGCTGTCTGGCAAGGAAGGCGAGGCTATTCAGTCTCGTAAGTTACGCGATCGTTTAATCCGAGAAGTGCGACAGAATGTGGCGCTGCGGTTGGAAGAAACCGCGACCAATGACCAATTTCGCGTCTTGGGTCGAGGCGAACTTCAATTTGCTATCTTGATCGAACAAATGCGTCGTGAAAATTTTGAATTCATGATCGGTAAACCTACCGTTCTTTACAAGACGGATGAAAACGGTCAGCGCCTTGAGCCTATGGAAAGAGCCGTCTTGGATCTTCCAGAGACTTCAGTGGGCGATGTAACTAATATGTTTCAAAGCCGAAAAGGTCTCCTCTCTAAATACGAAGGGGGCTCAGGCCATGGCGGCGGACGCGTTCGATTGGAATTTGATATTCCTACCCGAGGGTTATTGGGGATGCGTTCTCGGTATTTGACAGTGACTCGCGGAGCGGGTCTTTTTAGCACGATCTTGTTAGGTTACGGAGTTCATAAAGGGGAGTTATCCCATCGGAACAACGGTGCCTTGATTTCAGATCGAACTGGAGACACGGTTGAGTATGGCCTTATGGGCTTGGAAGATCGCGGAATCCTATTTGTGGGTCCAGGTGTTCCAGTTTATGAAGGCATGATTGTTGGTGAAAGCAATAAGGATAACGACATGAACGTAAATCCTTGTCGCCCGAAAAAGCTGACTAATATTCGTTCGGCTCATACTGAAGTTCTTGTTACTCTTGCTGGTATTAGGGACATGTCACTTGAACAATGTATTGACTGGATTGATGAAGATGAGTGGATTGAAGTCACTCCTAAGTCGGTTCGCATTCGTAAGAAGGTTCTTAATCAGAATCTTCGAAGCGTCAAACGGGCTGAGCGTATTACCTAAAAGGCCTCTGTTCGATGGCAAATTTTGCTCTAGTGGCGCTATGTATTTTGGCAGGGGCAATCCTGAAAAAATGGAAGCTCCTGCCAACTAATACACCGCTAGTGCTGAACGGCATTATTTTTTATATTGCCTTGCCTGCTCTTATTTTAATTCAATTCAATGGAATGACCTTCAGTCGGGAAGCTATTTATCCTGTTGCGGGTGCTTGGCTTTTGTTTATTGGGAGTGCTCTTTTATTCGGGGTTCTAGGTAAACGGGTTGGTCTAAGTCGCAAGGCTGTTGGGGCTTTGATCTTGACTGCGGGGTTGGGTAATACTGGGTTTCTTGGTTATCCTATTGTTGAGGCCCTTTATGGTAGCGGTTCTTTGAGAACTGCTATGTTGGTGGACCAGCTTGGGTCCTTTTTGATTTTGTCGACGCTGGGGATTGGGCTTGCGGCTTCTTATTCAGGGCGGGCTTCTTCTTTT
>JBDSKY010000547.1:0-13336 GCA_039916675.1 Bdellovibrionia bacterium | reverse complement strand
CCACGGGCGTGGCTTTCCTGAGCCAGGAATTTATTGAAATCTATCTGATCCAGTTTAGTGAGTGGAAAGCCGGGGTTGTTGGTATATCCATCTACATTATCCGGTTCTACTGAATCAAACCCTTTGGCTTTGCATAGGTCCAGGCGCGCGCTCATAATTCGGCGAACTGTCGCGTTACGGATATCGATCCAATTTTCGCCAGCCCATCCCTTCACTGCCTTTCCAATTACTTCGCGCGGAAATTGAGAAGCGTCTGGGCGCCAGTTTTCGCAAGTCCCTGCACTGAAGTAACAAATCGCTTTGGCACCACCTTTGTGTATTGCGTCTACTGTGCTGGTAAGATTATCAAACAAATCAATGTCATAGGCTTGGACTCCTGCGATCAAGTCGGTGACAGGATTAAGCGGGGCAGAAAGTTGCCATTGCCATGCCGTGTTCAAAGCAGGAACCCACATTGTTACTGGGGTCGGATTGGGGGATGGAGACGGCGTTGGCGTAGGGTTGGCCGTTGGATTGGGAGTAGGGGACGGGGTGGGACCTGGAGTTGATCCGGGCAAGATCAAAATCGCTGAAACACTATCTACGGTATAGTCTGTTGATCCATCATCAATTTGATAAATATCGATTTGAATTTTTTTAACCGATAATTTGGGATCAATCACAACAAGTGCAGTCGTGGAAGAAACGAATCCCGGTAAGTTAGAAATCGGGGCGCAGCTTTCGGCCTTGTCTCCTGATGAATACTCAGCTGAGGCGCATAACTTAACGGTAGAGCTACTCGCAGTGTTAGGTCTACTACGAAGGGTGACCTTGAGTCCTTTAGCTGATCTATAGCGGGTTTTTAGATTTGATTTATTCCAATGCACTCCACTTCCGTCCTTGGAAAGTCCAAAGTTTAAGCTGTATTTGCCGGAAATCGGTTTTTCGGACGACCTTACGGCATAATCAGCGTCTGCATCCCTCGCGTAGAATCCGGAAGTTGCCCGTTCGAAACCAGGATCGGAGATCAGATTGGGTGTATTCTGATCGGCGTGAAGTAAGGGACCAAAGAATAGAAGCAAGGTCCCGCCGAGACTGACTCGGGAATTGTTTGAAATCTTTTTGTGCATGTCTTTCTCCTTTAGCGGGCAAGTTACAGAGGCTTCTATTATCCTTAAATTTATTTAGTTTTGTAAACGGTTTAATTTAAATTTTTAAATTAAAATAATTGTATCCAAGAATGCTCTGGCCTATTTAATATTTACGTTTTTTGCAATTAATGGCAGCTGCTCTTCATTCTCGGAGGCGGGAGAAAAATACTCGCCTTACGGTCTTTATTTAACCAACTTTGCAATGTTATCAATCCCCATGCTATTTCTCTTGTAATCCCCGTTCAAAATAAGTATACAACGCTACTTCTGACGAATAGGGATAGATTGCTTGATTGGCTCACATCGCCATCAGGGTAACTACCCTAACAACCAAATTGGAGATGTGATTTATGGCAATCGAACATAAAATTAGAATTAAGCTAAAGGCATTTGATCATCGCGTTCTCGATCAATCCGTATGGGAAATCGTGAATACTGCAAAAAGAACCGGCGCTACAGTACGTGGTCCGATTCCTCTTCCAACGGTGATTAATAAGTATTGCGTTTTGCGATCGCCTCATGTAGATAAGAAATCCCGCGAGCAGTTCGAAGTTCGAACACACAAGCGGCTTTTGGACATTTTGGAGCCAACTCAACAAACAGTTGATTCCTTAATGAAGCTTGATTTGTCAGCAGGAGTTGACGTTGAGATTAAGTCCTAATTGATTCTGCCGAATAGGGCAGAATTGGCCATGATGGCCCCTTTCATCAAAGACTGTTAATTCAGTTTCTGGTGAAGATCTATTCGGAGCTATCCGAAACTCTTCTTTGCAGTATTCGAAAGAATATTCCCGAGGAAAAAGTCGAAAAGCTCTGCAGCTATCGCATGAAAGCATCCGGCGGCCTGAAATAAATTAAGGCGGCTTCCCGGTGATGCTGTGACGATGGGTTCGTAAGAACAAAATTAAGGTGATGAGTACTCGTTTGGAGAAAATTATGGAACAAACGCCTGAAGCGCAGGCAAGTAGTGACTCTTCTGCTACTAAGCCGCATGCAACAACTGAACTAGTAGCGCGTGAGCGTATTGCTTTAACCCAAGGCCGTGGCGGCATTTTGGGTGTTAAAGCTGGTATGACTCAAGTGTATACTGATGGTGGTGATTCAATTGCTGTAACAGTAATTGATTTGAAGCCAGCTGTTATTACCCAAGTTAAAACCTTAGAGAAGAATGGTTATCAAGCTATTCAAATTGGTTTCTTGGATAAGAAAGCAAAATCTAGCACTAAACCTGAACAGGGCCATGCAAAAGCTGCTGGAGCCAGTGGGTTTTATCATTATCAAGAATTTAGAATTCCAAAAACCGACAAGATAGATGGCTTGACTGTTGGAAAAGCGCTTTCTGCTGATTTTGTTAAGGCCGGCGATTTCGTCGATTTAACAGCTGTTAGTAAAGGTAAGGGCTTTCAAGGTGGTATCAAGCGTTTCCACATGGCAGGTGGTTACAAGTCTCACGGTGCTTCCTTGTCTCATAGAAGTTTAGGATCTATTGGAAATCGTGCCGATCCCGGAAGATGCTTCAAGAATAAGAAGATGCCTGGGCAAATGGGCAATATACGGAAAACCGTTCAGAACGTCCAAGTAGTTCGCGTAGACCTAGAAAACCAACTTTTGTTGGTCCATGGTAGTGTTCCAGGCCCTCGTAGTGGGATTGTAACAGTGCGCCGGACTGTGAAGAACGCAGGATAAATTATGCCAACTTTAGAAATATTAAATCAAGAAAAGAAAAAAGTCGGAACGATTGAACTTCGTGATGATGTTTTCAATGTAGACGTAAATGTCGCATTGGTTCATCAAGTGCTGAAAGCCCAGATGGCTGGCCGTCGTCGAGGTACAGCTAAGACCAAAACGAAGTCTGAAGTTCGAGGCGGTGGGCGTAAGCCATTCCGTCAAAAAGGAACTGGTAATGCGCGACAAGGTTCTACTCGCTCACCTCTTCATCCAGGTGGCGGTCAGACTTTCGGTCCATTGCCGAGATCTTATGAGCAACGTACTCCTAAGGAAATGATGAGAGGCGCTTTGCGCTCCGCTCTTTCCGATCGAGTAAAGGAAAATCGAGTATTAATTCTAGACGAATTCAAGCTTGAATCCATTAAGACAAAAACGTTGATTGAGGTTCTTAAAAAGAACTTAGGTGTAGATCAGGTTTTGGTTGTGGATGACGCCAATTCGATTCTGGAGCTCTCGGGAAGAAATATTCCGAAGGTAAAAGTACTTCGAACAGAAGGATTAAACGTCTACGACATAGTTAGAAATGACTGGGTCGTAATTACGAAGCGTGCAGTGCAAGCGGTTGAGAGCCGTTTAGCACCCACGAATTAAGGGGTGACGAATGCGTACACTTTATGAAGTAATTCGTAAGCCTATTATTAGTGAGAAAAGTACTGCTCTTGCTGAAGTGGCTGGAACTTATGCTTTTGAAGTTGCTATTAAGGCAAATAAGCAAGAAATTGGCGACGCTGTACATCGCTTGTTTAACGTAAAAGTAAAACAAGTACGAACCATGATTATGCATGGAAAAGTAAAGCGTGTTGGAAAATTTGAGACAAAGCGGCCTAACTGGAAGAAGGCGCTCGTGACCCTAAATGAAGGTCAAAAGATTGATTTCTTCCAAACAAAGTGAGTTGATCTATGGCGATTAAATCATTTAAACCGAAAACACCGTCTCTTCGTTACAAAAATGTAGCTGATTTCTCGGTGCTGACTCCTAAGAAAAAACTTCCTCACAGGCCAAAGAGATTAACATCTGCTTTGAGCAAGTCAGGTGGAAGAAACCAATTTGGTAAAATGACTGTACGTCACATCGGCGGCGGTCATAAGAGAAAATATCGAGTAATCGATTTCTTGCGTGATAAGCGTGATATCTCAGCTAAGGTGGCTTCTCTTGAGTACGATCCAAATCGTACCGCTTATATTGCTCTCTTGAATTATCAAGATGGTGAAAAGCGTTATATTTTGGCTCCACTGAATTTGAGTGTAGGCGATGCCGTATTGGCAAGCGAAAAGGCAGATATCAAGCCTGGTAATAATCTCTCTTTGATGAATATCCCAGTGGGAACATTGATTCATAATCTTGAGATTGAGCCTGGACATGGTGGAAAGCTTGGACGTTCTGCAGGTGGCTTCGCACAGTTGATGGCTAAAGAAGGCGAATATTGCCAAGTGAAGATGCCAAGCGGAGAAATTCGTTTACTTCATGCACGATGTCGCGCTTCCATTGGACAGTTGTCCAATACCGATCATGAGAATATCACAATTGGTAAGGCTGGTCGAAATCGTTGGTTGGGTATCAGACCTACAAACCGAGGTGTGTCGATGAATCCAGTAGATCATCCTCACGGCGGTGGTGAAGGTAAAGCTTCCGGCGGCGGACATCCTAGAACTCCATGGGGCGTTCCAACTAAAGGTTATAAAACTCGTAATAATAAGCGGACTGACGCTTTCATTGTGAAACATCGTCGGTAAGGAGAGTGAATCGTGGCTCGTTCAATTAAAAAAGGTCCTTTCTGTGATGAATATCTTATCAAGAAGGTCCAAACTGCACGCCAGGCTCAAGATCGTAAAGTGATTAAAACATGGTCACGTCGGTCAACAGTATTGCCTGAATTTGTAGGTTTGACCTTTGCGGTTCACAATGGCAAAAAATTTGTTCCAGTGTATGTAACTGAGAACATGGTAGGGCACAAACTAGGTGAGTTTTCACTTACACGTACTTTCCATGGACATACCCCTTCCGATAAGAAGGCTGCTGAGGGTGCATCTGCATCATCAGGCGGAGCTGGACCAGCGAAAGCGGCAGGAGCCACATCGGCTTCGGCTAAGGCATAGTAAGGAGTAGACAATGCAAGTGAGTGCAAAAGTAAGTTTTGTTCGGATCACACCCAGAAAGATGGGTTTGTTGGCGGACGAAATTCGAGGTAAAGGCATCAACGATGCGTTGACCTATTTAAAGTTCTCTCCAAGGAAGCGGACAGCGTTTGTCCTGCATACGTTGCTGAAAAGTGCGGCATCTAATGCAGATCAAAAAGGTACCGTGGACGTGGATACTCTTTACGTAAAGACAGTCTTAGTGGGACAAGGGACTACTTTGAAGCGTTTTCGCCCTCGAGCAAAAGGGTCGGCGTTTCGAATCAACAAAAAAACTAGTCATGTGAGCGTTACGCTCGCAGAGCGGTGATGAGGAGAACATGGGTCAGAAAGTTAATCCAATTGGATTTCGCTTAGGAATTACTCGAACATGGGACAGTCGCTGGTTTGCAAAACGCGACTATAGCAGACTTTTGCACGAAGATATTCGCTTGCGCGCTTATCTAAAAGGTAAGTTGCAGGGTGCAGGGATTGCTCGAATTGAAATTGAACGTGCTGCTAATAAGGTTAAGATCAATGTTCACACTGCTCGCCCCGGTATTGTTATCGGGAAAAAGGGTGCTGGGGTTGAATCACTGAAGAGTGATGTTCAGAAACTTTCGAAAAACGAAGTGTTTCTAAACATTATTGAAGTGAAGAAGCCTGAAGCTAACGCTACTTTGATTGCTGAAAACGTGGCTTCACAGCTCGAAAAGCGTGTAGCTTTCCGTCGGGCCATGAAGAAATGTATGACTTCTGCCTTTAAGCAGGGGATCAAAGGGATCAAAATTAGAGTTTCTGGACGACTTGGCGGGGCTGAAATTGCTCGTACCGAATGGTATAGCGAAGACAGCGTTCCACTTCATACCTTAAGAGCTAATATTGATTACGGAACTGCTGAATCCCACACTACCTATGGAATCATTGGTGTGAAAGCATGGGTTTATCACGGTGAAGCACAAACGCTTAAGAAGATAGCCGCTGTCGAAGCGAAGGCAATGCAAGGGGCATAAGGAAGAATTATGTTATCACCCAAAAGAGTCAAATGGCGGAAAGTCCAAAAAGGCAAGATGCGTGGCACAGCGGACCGTGGAGGAAATCTCTTCTTCGGTGAGTTTGGCCTGCAAGCAGCTGAATGTGGACGAATTACTTCCAGACAGATTGAAGCTTCACGCGTAGCGATGACTCGTTACGTTAAAAGAGGCGGCAAGATTTGGATCCGGATTTTTCCGGATAAGCCGATTACAAAAAAGGCTGCTGAAACCCGAATGGGTTCCGGTAAAGGTAATGTGGAAGAATGGGCGGCAGTGATTAAGCCAGGAAGAATTATTTTCGAAATGGACGGGATTCCTCAGGCTGAGGCATTTGAAGCGCTCCGTTTAGCTAATAATAAGCTTCCACTTCATTGCAAGGCGATCAGTAAAAAGACTGAAGCATTGGCATTAGGTCGGCTGGAATCGGCTCGCAAAGCCAAAGCGGATAAGAAGTCAGCAGTTACCGCAGCGGTGAAGGCTTAAGGGCAATAAGGAGAGAACGTGGCTACGAAGCGATTTAAAGAACTAAAAAATCTGACCCCAGCTGAACTGGTTACTAAGGTTCGGGAAACTGAGGGAGACCTTTTTCAAGTGCGTATGAAAAAAGTCACTGGCCAGTTGAAAGATACGGCCCAGATTTGGCGAATGCGCAAAGATTTGGCCCGAATGAAGATGCTTCAAGCACATAAAAGTGCAGAGGCAGCAAAAACTTCAGAAAAGGCAGCGAGGTAAATATCATGGTTAGCGAAAAGAATGTAGAAACCGCAACACCAGCTCCGACGTCCATCAAGAACCCTTTGCATAGACGCAAAGAAGTTGTTGGCACCGTGGTGAGTGATAAAATGCAGAAAACTATTGTGGTTAAAGTAGACCGTCAAGTTAAACACGGACTCTACCACAAGTATGTTGAAAAAAGTCGGCGCTACAAGGCCCACGATGAGAAGAACGACGCCAAAGTTGGCGATCGGGTTTCTTTGGTGGAAAGTCGTCCTTTGAGTCGCGAAAAACGTTGGGTGCTTCAATCGATCGTTAGACGATCGGGTTTAGCTCCAGAAGTTAATGTTTAAGGGTAAGGCAGGAGGCTAGTAATATGATTCAAATGCGTACTCGTTTAGACATAGCAGATAATTCAGGCGCAAAGTCTGTCATGTGCATCAAAGTTTTAGGTGGCACAAGACGGAAATATGCATCTCTCGGTGACGTTATCGTTGTTACTGTTAAGGTTGCTGCTCCGAATGGAAAAGTAAAAAAAGGCGAAATTCTCAAAGCTGTGATCGTAAGAACCCGAAAAGAAGTCAACCGTAATGACGGCACTTATGTACGGTTTGATAAGAACTCAGCAGTTTTGATTAATGCGCAGAATGAGCCAATTGGTACCCGTATTTTTGGACCAGTAGCTCGTGAGCTTCGTGCAAGGGCGTTTACGAAGATCATTTCTCTTGCGCCCGAGGTTTTGTGAGGTTTTATGATCATTTTAGAACGTCGTAAATTTTCCCTCCGTAAGAACGACCAAGTGGCCGTCATTGCGGGCAAGGAAAAAGGTAAAGTTGGCAAGATTTTGAAGGTTGATTCCAAGACTGGACGTGTAACCGTTGAGAGAATCAACTTGGTAAAACGCCATACGAAACCAACCCAAACAAGCACAGGTGGAATTGTTGAGAAGGAATTGCCTCTCGATTATTCTAATGTGTTAATACTTTGCCCTAAGTGTAATAAGGGTGTGCGCCATAAAACAGTGACGAATGCTGGCGATAAACGGAAGAAGAGTAGAGTCTGCAAGCGCTGCGATCAAGTTTTGGATCTAGCGTGAATCAGACAGGAGGTACCAAGTGGTAGCAGCAAAAGATGATAATGAAAAAAGCGCCGGCGATGCTGGAGCAGACGTTCAAGCAGCTAAAGCGAAAGCTGAAGCTAAAAAAGCGGTTGCAAATGCTGCGCGCGCTAAAGCTAAGAAAGATAAGGAAAACGCTGCAGCGTCTAGTCTTAAGATAGCAGCGCCCGGTGAGACCAAAGTATCTGGGAGTAAGCCTCCAAGACTTGTGAGTCACTATACGACTAAAGCAATTCCGGCTTTGATGAAAGAATTTCAGTTTAAGAATGCGATGCAGGTTCCCCGCATTACCAAAATTGTGATTAACTGCGCTGTTAAAGACGCCGTAGCTAATCCTAAGGTTTTGGATGGAACTTTTGAAGAGATCATGGCGATTACTGGACAAAAGCCAGTTATGACCCGCGCTCGTAAAGCCATTGCCGCATTTAAGGTTCGTAGTGGAAATGCAGTTGGTGTAATGGTTACACTTCGAAGAGCAAGAATGTATGAGTTTCTAGACCGCCTAATGAATGTAGCTCTACCTCGGGTAAGAGACTTCAAGGGTGTCAATCCAAAGGGATTTGACGGCCGTGGAAACTATTCTTTGGGTATTCGGGAACAAATTATTTTCCCGGAAATTAACTATGACAAGGTGGATAAAGTACGCGGAATGACCGTGACGATTACGACCACCGCAAAGACAAATGAGCATGGGCGCGCACTCTTGAGTGAACTCGGCATGCCGTTTCGAAAGTAAAAAGGAGATCGATCTTGTCTAAGAAGTGTAAACTCGTAGCTATTGGAAAAAAGCCCAAATTCAGCACTCGTACAAGAAACCGGTGCCCACTTTGTGGACGCCCTCGTGCTTATATGAGGAAATTTAACATGTGCCGTTTGTGCTTTAGGGGCTTGGCTCTAAAAGGCCAACTTCCCGGCGTAACGAAGTCTAGCTGGTAAGGGCGAGAGGATAAATTTATGAGTATGACTGATCCTGTTGCAGATTTATTAACACGAATACGGAATGCGACTAAAGAGAAGCATGAGAAGTTGGAAGTTCCAGCTTCACGTTTGAAAGCAAACGTAGTTCGAGTGTTAAAAGAAGAAGGTTATATCAAGAACTTCAGACTAGTTCGTGAGGACGGACGTCCCATGATTAAAGTCTATTTGAAGTATACAGAAGCCGGAGAAAGCGTCATTCAGGGGATTCGCAGAGTGAGTCGCCCAGGTTTAAGACGCTATTCTGGATATGAAGAAATGCCGAAGATTTTGGGTGGTGCAGGCGTCTCAATCGTTTCTACTTCTAAAGGAGTAACGACTGGGCATCGAGCACGTACACAAAAAGTGGGTGGCGAAATTCTTTGTGAGGTTTGGTGATTTATGTCTAGGGTTGGAAAAGTACCGGTAAAGATACTTCAGGGTGTTAAGGTCGATATCAAGGGCGGAAACGTTAAAGTGGAAGGCCCTAAGGGGAAACTCACTCATGTTTTGCCACGAGGTGTAGTTCTTAAAGTTCAGGACGGCGCAATCTTGGTAGAGCGTGATGAAGCTGCTTCAAATAAAGCAGCGGCACTTCATGGTTTAACCCGGACATTGATCCATAATATGGTTCATGGTGCACATTCTGGGTTTACACGTGAGCTTGATATTGTGGGCGTCGGTTATAGAGCGGCAGTTAAAGGTACCTCTCTGACTTTGTCAGTGGGTTATTCTCATCCGGTGGAATACCAACTTCCGGTAGGGATTACTGCTAAAGTTGAAAACAATACACATATTGTTTTGAACGGAGCCGATAAAATGTTGATAGGAATGGTTGCCTCCAAGATCCGGTCCTTCAGAGAGCCGGAACCTTACCAAGGTAAAGGCATTAAATACACAGAAGAACGTATTATCCGCAAGCAAGGTAAAGCTGCGGGCGCGAAGTAAGACAAGGAAATTTGTATGGCAACTCAAATACATAAAGTTACGAGTCAGAAGCAGAAGATTCGTTTCAAAAGAAAAAAACGAATTCGATCCCGGATTGAGGGCAGTCTTGAAAGACCACGCCTTTCAGTTTTCAGGTCGAACCGACACATTTACGTGCAAATCGTGGATGATGTTAAGGGACACACTCTCGCTTCTGCATGCAGCCTTGAAGAAGAGCTTAAAGAAAAAGTGGGCGGTACCATTGAAGGTGCAAAGACTCTTGGTGGATTGGTTGCCAAACGTGCTTTGGCAAAGAATATTTCCCAGGTGGTTTTTGACAGAAGTGGATATTTATACCATGGCCGAATTAAAGCGGTTGCAGATGCAGCTCGCGAAGGCGGCTTGAAGTTTTAATCGTTTCAGGGTTTAGAAGTTAGCGAAGCAAGGAGAAATTATGGCATTCGGGCAGCAAATTGGGCGTCAGCAAGAAGAATCTGAATTTGAAGACAAAGTTATTCATATTAATCGCTGCGCCAAGGTCGTGAAGGGCGGACGTCGCTTTAGCTTCGCTGCAATCGTAGTGGTTGGCGATAAAAAAGGCAGAGTCGGTATTGGACTAGGCAAAGCCGGCGAAGTTCCAGAAGCGATTAAGAAGGCTGGAAAGCAAGCGAAAAAGAATTTGATGAAGATTCCTATGGAAGGAAATACTATTCCTCATCAAGTTACTGGTCGTTTTGGTGCAAGCCAGGTTTTGTTAAAACCAGCTCCTGAAGGAACTGGTATTATCGCAAGTTCGTCTGTTCGAGCAATTTTGGAAGTGGCGGGAATTCAGAATATTCTTACCAAATCTATTAGACGAGATAATCCTCACAATGTAGTGAAAGCTACCTTAGAGGGATTGAAAAGCCTCCGTAATTTTGCTGATATTGCAAAAGGTCGGAATAAGACTGTAGGAGAGATTCTATGATGGCCACGGCAAAGAAAACAATCACAATTCGCCTGAAAAGAGGCACGATTGCTTGTCCACCGGACCAACGAGCCACTGTGAATGGGTTGGGACTGAAGAGAAGAGAGCAGGTTCGTACCTTGGAAAATACTCCTTCAGTACGTGGAATGATTAAGAAGGTTCTTCACATTGTTGAAGTGGTGGCCGAAAGCCGCTAAGTGTGTTTAATAAAATGTTTTTGGGCCGGGGATCCAAATCTTTACGGCCCAAAAGACATTTTTTTAAACACTTGTCCCTGGGGGTGGCTCTAGGGTAAAGTTTAGCACCCTTTGTTTGTGGTGCTTTTTTTAAGGATTGAGAGTTGTTATGTTGAAATTGAATACTATTAAAGCTCAGCCTGGCGCAAACCATAAGCGTAAGCGTTTGGGACGTGGTTCTGGTTCCGGTCACGGACCTACTGCTGGTAAGGGTGATAAGGGTCAGTTGGCCCGTTCGGGTGGTAGCGTTCGACCTGGTTTTGAAGGCGGTCAGATGCCTTTGTACCGTCGAGTACCTAAACGAGGATTCACTAGCATTTCACGTCGTGCGATTGCTGTTTTGAATATTTGTGATCTTGAAGTCTTAGATCCTAAGTCTTTTACCGAGATCACTTTGGAAACTTTAGGCGCAGCTTCTGTCATTAAAGGTCGATACGATCGATTGGCTATTTTAGGAACAGGCGACCTCACTAAAGTGTTCCATGTTAAGGCTCATAAAGTGACACCTTCTGCCTTGGAAAAAATTACTAAGGCCGGCGGACATGTTGAGTTGCTTCCAATTCCTAGTAAGGCTACAAAGAAAGTTAAAGGAAAAGCCGCAGCAGCTGTAAAGTAGTCCTCGGCTTCCTACCAACGATTAGTTAAAACATCTGTGAGGATATACCATGTCAGGCGCTGACGGACTCGTTAAAATTCCCGAGCTACGTAAACGGATTATCTTCACTATTGTGATGCTGGCCGTTTATCGTATTGGTGTTCACATTCCTACTCCCGGCGTGGATGGTGCTGCTTTACAGCAAGTTTTCGCCAATATGAAAGGCACCATCTTTGGATGGTTCAATCTTTTCAGTGGTGGAGCTCTTGAGCGATTTAGTATTTTCGCTTTGGGTGTCATGCCTTACATTAGTAGTTCCATCATCTTTCAGTTGTTGACCGTCGTTTGGCCTTATCTGCATGATTTGCAGAAAGAAGGCGATCAGGGTCGAAAAAAGATCACCCAATATACTCGCTATGGAACCGTCTTGCTTTGCCTAGTTCAAGGCTACGGTATAGCTACAGGGCTTGAGCATTATAACAACCCTGCAGTTGTTCTTCATACTGGGCTTGCATTTCGACTTTTGACTACCATTACGCTTACTGCCGGAACCGTATTTTTGATGTGGGTTGGCGAGCAAATGTCCGAACGTGGTATTGGGAATGGGATTTCTCTCATTATTTATGCTGGTATTGCTGCTCGGATTCCTTCAGGGATTGGCGGAACGCTGAGTTTGTACCGCTCTGGCGAGTTGAGTTTTTTCAAAATTCTTATGGTATTGGCAGTTATTGTTGGGACATTCTTCTGCATTATTTTTGTAGAGCGGGGTGCCAGACGAATACCTATTCAGTACGCTAAGCGAATTGTAGGGCGAAAAGTATACGGTGGGCAGAACAGCAATTTACCCTTAAAGGTGAATACGGCTGGAGTTATACCGCCCATTTTTGCTTCCTCTTTAATTATGTTTCCAGCCACTGTAGCTACCTTCTTTCCATCGCAAAAGGTTCAGAGTTTTACCTCTATGCTGCAACCAGGAAGCTTGCTCTATAATGTATTATTTGTCGGGTTAATCGTATTTTTCTGCTTCTTTTATACAGCCGTCACCTTTAAAACTGATGATGTTGCAGAGAACTTGAAGAAATACGGTGGCTTTATTCCTGGAATTCGTCCAGGTCTTCCGACGGCACAGTATATCGATTACGTCCTTTCACGCATCACCTTAGGTGGAGCTGTTTATATCTCAGCGATCTGCGTTCTCCCTACGTTCTTCACCCAAGCGTTAAAAGTTCCGTTTTATTTCGGTGGAACTAGCGTTCTTATTTTGGTGGGCGTGGCTCTAGATACGGTTGCTCAAATTGAAACCTTCTTATTGACGAAGAACTATGAAGGCTTCATGAAGCACACTCGGATCAAGGGACGGGCGGCATATACATGATTTTGGTGTTGATCGGCCCTCCGGGCTCTGGAAAAGGCACGCAAGCTAAGATTCTTTCCGGCACACGAAAGCTCCCTCAGTTGTCTACGGGAGATATGCTTCGAACTGCGATTGCCCAAGGGTCGACGTTGGGACTTCAAGCTAAGAAGCTAATGGATCAAGGTTCCCTTGTTCCTGATTCGGTAGTCATTGGACTAATTGCTCAGAGAACGCTTGAGGACGACTGTAAATCAGGTTTTATTTTGGATGGGTTTCCTCGAAACGTGCAGCAGGCTCATGCCTTGGATGCGATGCTGGAAACTCAGGGACGAAAAGTTGAACGAGCGATCTTTTTTTCCATTCCTGATGAAGATCTGGTTAAGAGACTGTCGGGCAGACGAACTTGTGTAGAATGTGGCGCAATGTACCACGTAGAGAATGCTAGGGCCCAAAAAGAAGGCCAGT
>JBDSKY010000546.1:0-3072 GCA_039916675.1 Bdellovibrionia bacterium | reverse complement strand
CGACTGAATGGGAATTACTGACTATATGCGTAATTCTAGCCGTTTCCATTCTTGCCTCTACCTTTTCAAAAAAGCGAAGAATTTGACACCTAGATCAACTCCGGGGACCTGCAAATTTTATTTGTATTGAATTGAGATCCTATTGTTCTTGCCTAAAGCTTATTTAAATTCAAAAACTATTGACTCGGTTGTAAGTCTAATTCAAACTTGAGGAGGACATTTGTCTAAAATAAAACTATGCACGTACTACTCTTCCAAGATTCTCCTGAAATTGCCGAAAAATCCCTGTTTCTAATCGAAACAAAGTATTTTGGTACAGTTACGCTGGTTAAGACCGCTGCGGAAGCAGTCAAAGCTCTGGAAGACTCCAGTAAGCCGATTGATTTTATGGTAGTTGATTGCTTGAAAATCTCTCTGATCGGGGAAAACAAATTTTGGGAATTAACCGGTAAAACCAAAAGTCTTCTAACTGAAAACAGTACCCCCCCCGACATTCTGAACAGCAAAAATGACAATTTTAAAATCGTTAAACGTGCATCGCTTGTCGAATCGATGACACGAGTATTTGATACTCTAGTGAAACTTGCCCCTCCCAAAGCAGATAAAAAGGGCGCCTCCTTCGGTCGGATAAAAACAGAACTTTTACTGGCCTTTGCCCCTTTGAAGGGCGATATCTATATTCGACTTTCTGAAGATAAATTCGTCAAAATTTTTAACGAAGGTGACGTCTTCAAAGCTGAAGACTTACAAAAATATACTGTAAAAAAGGGTGTTGATTACTTCTATATTCCTCGCGAGCAATGCGGAGAATTTGCCAAAAGATACATGGAAGAACTCGTAAAACTTCTTTCTTCTTCATCTGACGGCCAAGTGACCCCAACGACTATTGAACAAGGAAATGACGTTGTCAAGCAACTCTATAAAAATCTAGGCTTTACTAAAGAAGTTCAAGAAATTGCCAAATCTCAAGCTCTTTTGACGGTGAAAACAGTTGGAAAAAGCCCCGACATAAATGCGTTCATGGAGAAGATCCAAAACCTTAAAGGGAGCTATCTAAGTAATCACAGCACCTACACAGCTTATTTATGCTGTGCGATTGCCAATGTCATGGACTGGACTTCAAATTCTACGTTCTATAAACTCACGCTCGCATCACTTTTACATGATATCACCCTGGATTCCGATGAACTGGCCGCTATTAAAAGTCTACCTGAACTGGAGGAGTTGAAAGGGAAGTTCAAACCAGAAGAAATCAATGCTTATAAAGAACATCCTAAAGTAATCTCGGAAATGGTCGCATGCATGGATGGGTTACCTCCAGACGTGGATCGAATCATTCTGCAACATCACGAGTTTGCAGATGGCACAGGGTTTCCCAATAAATTGAACCACAAGCTGATTTCGTCGCTTGGAGCATTGTTTATTATCAGCCATGACATGGCACAAGTAACCTTAAAACAAGGAAGTGCGTTCAACCTCAGGAACTACCTGAAAGATGTTCGTGAAAAATACTCTCAAGGAAACTTCAGAAAGATAATGATTAACCTCGAAAAATTAGAAATCCCTTAAAAAATCATTCATTTTTCAGATCAATAACAAAACGATATTTTACATCACCTTTGCTAGTACGCTCGTAAGCTTCATTAATTCTGGTAGGATCAATAACCTCAACATCTGAAAATACTTTTTTCCGAGTGCAATAGTCGAGCATCTCTTGGGTTTCTTTGATTCCGCCAATCAGCGAACCCGTTAAACGTTTTTGCCCGCCGATGAGAGAGTAAGCTTCTAGCATATAAGGCTTAGGAGGCACGCCTATTAATACCATTGTCCCGTCGCGCTTCAAGAGCCTTAGAAACATGTTCAAATCGTGAGGGGCAGCAACCGTATCTAAAATCAGATCAAATTTTTCAGCAAGCGAACTGAATGAGTCGTTTTGTTTTTTTATTTGATTCTCTGATTTGGGAGTAATTACAAAGTTTTTAGCTCCCAGTCTCTTGGCATCTTTTTCCTTAGCGGGTGACGTACTGAATACGGTAACTTCCGCTCCCATTGACGCGGCAAGCTTTACTCCCATATGCCCGAGCCCGCCCAAGCCAACAACACCTATTTTCTGACCCTTTTTTACACCATATCGTTTTAAAGGCGCGTAAGTAGTGATACCAGCGCAGAGCAAGGGAGCCACTCGCTCCAGAGGAGCCTTCTTGGAAACTTTAAGCACATAGTTTTGATTCACTACAATCTGGGAGGAATAACCGCCGTAGCTCGGAGTTTTTCCGTCGCTTTCCAGGCTATTATAAGTCAGCGTGGTATGCTTTTCACAGAATTGCTCTACATTAGCTTTACAGCTTTTACATTTTCCACAGGAGTCGACAAAGCAGCCAACACCGGCAAAATCGCCTAGTTTGAAACGTTTAACTTTTTTACCAACATCGATTACTTGACCGACTATTTCGTGACCTGGAACCATCGGGAATATGGATCCGCCCCACTCATCTTTTGCCTGGTGAATGTCTGAATGGCAAATCCCGCAATATAATATTTTAATCCGAACATCGCCCGGGCCCACCTCTCTGCGACCAAAGCTAAAAGGCTCGATAGGTGTCGTAGGAGACTTGGCGGCATATCCAGTTGTTTTAAGCATAATGCACCTATTACTCTGTGATTCGGAGCGTTGTCCAATTGTAAAAATCAACCAAAAAGAATATGAATCAGCTATTCTCGAAGATAAAGGATTGCCTATTGTCTCCATTTTGAAGGAATTTCTTGGAGAAAATTTTTGGAAAGTATAAGGATTGCCATGACGCAGAAACGCCCCCTTTTCGCTATTTTTTTGATTGTCTTCGTCGATATCTTGGCATTTACAGTCATTTTGCCTTTTCTTCCCTTTTACGCAGAAACGTATGGAGCGGGAGCCGCTCAGGTCGGCCTGCTATTTACTATATTTGCATTTTGTCAGTTCATCTCTAGCCCGACCTTAGGTCGGCTTTCTGATATCTATGGACGTAAACCTGTCTTGGCACTCAGCCAGACTGGAACGCTTGCTGGCCTTATTATTTTAGCAATGTCCAAGAG
>JBDSKY010000545.1:0-5114 GCA_039916675.1 Bdellovibrionia bacterium | reverse complement strand
TTCCTGGAGTAGCGGAGGTCGCAGCTCTGGGAGGATATCAAAAGCAATACCAAGTACAAATCAACCCAAGCGCACTGCTTTCCTATAAAATTTCAATTCAAAAGATCATTCAAGCTGTCAAAGAAGGCAATAACGAAGTAGGTGCCAGAGTGCTGGAAGTATCGGGCGCTGAGTACATGATTCGAGGCAAAGGGTATGTCAAGAATGTCCAAGATATTGGTAATATCGTAGTCGGATATGAGAATGGAACACCGATCTACATTAAAAATGTAGCAAAAGTTACAACAGGGCCAGAAATTAGACGTGGGGTGTCCGATCTCGATGGGCAAGGTGATGCCGTTGGAGGTATTATCGTGATGCGTTATGGTGAGAACGCAAATCACGTAATTGATGCGGTAAAGACGAAGCTAAACGAAATCAAAACTTCCCTTCCCACAGGAGTCGAGATTGTAACTACCTATGACCGGTCCGATCTCATTCACCGAGCCATTCAAACTCTCAAACACGAGCTGACTCTTGAAATGATTATTGTCAGCCTCGTTATTTTAGTTTTTCTACTTCATATCCCCAGCGCTCTTATTCCTATTATGACGCTGCCGCTAGCCGTTCTCATTAGCTTTATTCCAATGTATTTTCTGGGGATTTCAACCAACATTATGAGCCTAGGAGGAATAGCAATAGCCATAGGCGCAATGGTAGATGCTGCCATCGTAGTTGTAGAGAATGCCCATAAACACCTAGAAGAGTGGGAAAAAAATGGAAAAAAGGGTGACCCTAAGGAAGTTGTGATTTCGGCAATTAAGGAGGTAGGTCCGGCTAGTTTCTACTCTTTGCTAGTTATAGCCGTTTCGTTTCTTCCAATCTTCGCGTTAGAAGCTCAAGAAGGTAAGCTGTTCAAGCCGTTGGCCTATACAAAGAATTTTTCTATGTTTGTTGCAGCGATTTTAAGCATTACTCTGGATCCAGCCATCCGTGTTTCTCTTACAACCTTTTCAGTGAAAAATTTCAAGCCGGAATGGCTTTCTAGAATTCGGAATTTGATTTTAGTTGGAAAAACCTACCCTGAAGAAGAGCACCCTATCAGTAAATTCTTCTTTAGATATTATGGTCCCTTGGTTCATTGGGTTGTGGATCATCGTTACAAAGTTGTGGCCGGAGCCTTAGTGGCATTTCTTTTGACGGTTCCAATCTATTTTAAATTAGGCTCTGAGTTCATGCCGCCTCTTAATGAGGGGACGATTCTGTACATGCCCACAACTCTGCCAGGAATTTCCGTCGGTCAAGCTCAAGACCTGTTGACTCGGCAGGACGCGGTGTTGAAATCATTTCCAGAAGTTGAACGCGTTTTTGGTAAGGCGGGTCGTGCTGATACTTCAACGGACCCAGCTCCTTTCTCAATGATGGAAACTACAATTATTCTCAAGCCTCAGAACGAATGGAGAGAGGCAAAACGATGGTATTCCTTTATGCCACGGATTCTACAATATCCATTCACCATGATTTGGCCAAGGTTCATGAGCTACGAGGAGCTTGTTGCCGAAATGGATTCCAAAACGAAGTTTCCTGGAACAACCAATGCTTGGACAATGCCAATTCGGAACCGAATTGACATGTTGACAACCGGAATCCGGACTCCCGTTGGAATTAAAGTCATGGGCAGCAGTATAGAACAGATTGAAAAGGTAGGAACTGACTTAGAACGGATTTTATCGCAGGTTCCTGGTACTCGTAGTGTCTATGCTGAGAGAGTAGCAGGTGGATATTTTTTGGATTTTAATTTCAAGAGAGAAAAACTGGCACGTTACGGTATAAGCCTGGCCCAGGCACAAGATACTTTAATGACAGCGGTTGGTGGTAACCCTATCTCCAAAACAATCGAAGGTCGAGAAAGGTATTCGATCAATGTTCGATATTTAAGAGATTACAGAGGTAATATTGATGCCTTGAAGCACGTGCTCATTGCGACGCCAAATGGGGCCCAAATTCCAATGGGCCAGGTAGCTGAAATCGAGATGGTCAGTGGCCCGGCAATGCTTCGTAATGAAAATGGGATGCTATCGAGCTATGTTTATATTGACGTTGCTGATCGTGACATTGGTAGTTACGTAACGCATGCAAAGACCTTTGTGAACAAGGAGCTAAAAGTTCCTACAGGTGTCGCTTTAAACTGGAGCGGGCAGTACGAAAACATGATTCGTGTTCGAGAGCGTCTAAAGGTTGTTGTGCCGATCACGCTCTTTATAGTTATTCTACTGCTTTATGCTAATACGAGGTCTTGGCCTAAGACGGGAATTATTCTTCTTGCCGTTCCATTTTCATCGATTGGAGCGATTTGGTTGCTTTATTTCTTAGGTTACAATTTAAGTATTGCCGTCTGGGTAGGCTTGATTGCGCTATTAGGCGTCGATGCTGAGACCGGGATATTCATGCTGCTTTACTTAGATCTAGCCTACGATAATGCAAAGAAGTCTGGAAGGATGAATTCCTTCGATGATTTGCGAGAGGCCATTTATCACGGAGCGGTCAAGCGGGTTCGTCCTAAAGTCATGACGGTTGCTTGCCTGGTCATGGCTATTCTGCCTATCATGTGGTCAAGTACGGCAAATGCCGGTGCCGATGTAATGAAACGGATCGCAGCCCCAATGTTAGGAGGAATACTAACTTCTTTTGCCATGGAATTGATTGTTTATCCCGCTATTTTCGCTATTTGGAAGGGGAAGTTTGAAGTGCGAAAGGAAACATGAATGATTCGCGTTTTAGTTATGCATATATTAATAATATTTTTAGCTTTTAGTGAAGTCGTGTTTGCCCATAAAGGGCATCAGCACCGAGAGTCTGAATCCTCTTCCCATAATGAGAGTAATGTTAGTAGCCGCAAGAAGTTAAGTGACCTCTACAAGCAAAAGGCGAGGCCTATCTTTTCAAAAAAATGTATGGATTGCCACAGTAGTACAACTAATTATCCCTGGTATTATCCTCTTCCAGGGATCAAGCATTATATAGATAACGATATCGCGGAAGCCAAGAAACACCTGGATATGTCAAATGGATATCCTTTTAAAAGTCATGCAACTCCTATAGAAGATTTGGAAGCTATAAAAGAGGTGATACAAGACGAAACAATGCCTCCTCTCCGATATCGCCTTTTACATCGAAAATCTAAATTATCGCCGGATGAGAAAAAAATAATCTTAGAATGGACGAATGAGGCTGGAAATCTATTGAAAAGAAGATGATTCCCCAAGGAGAGATGAAGGACTTGCTGCCCTACCGTACTCGAATGGATCAATTCCGTTCAAAGGGTTCTACAGCCTTGATTTTATTGAGAGGATATAGCTCTTTTTGTATTATGGGCTCAATTACTACGAAACCCTGGTTAGGAGCAACCTTCAACGGAAAACGGTTCCTGAATAAGTTTTCAAGAAATGGAATACACTGATGGTAACAAAAGACTGAACTTTTAACGCCGACTATTCCTGCAGTGTCTAGAAACAATGGAATCTCTGCAAGGAGATACCGGGCTGCTGATTCAAGGGTTTCAGGAGTTAAACATTCAGTATCAGGCGTTCTCTTCTCAAGGACCCATTTTGAAGCCTCCAAACAGGCCTTTCTAAAGTCTGAGTTAAGTTCAAAATGTTTTGTTACCTCTTGGAATAGGAATAGATAGTGGTTGTTCTTGGAGAGTTTTTCCCAATCCAAGAACATTTCTTCAGCATTTATTATTGAGTACCCTATATTGGATAAGACTTTGTGGATCTTATTGCGAAGATATTGTGCTTGACGTCTAGCCTTCCACGCCGCTTTTTCGGGTGGGTAACCAAGTGCTTCTAAAGTGTAAGCAGAAGGAACATCTGGAACAAAGAAATGCGTAGCCTTAAATTCTCCTTTCCCCCATAACGCCAGCTCTTCAATTTTCTGATCAGAAAAGTAGCTATTAAAGGGGCTGATTCCAAAACAGACATGTAATTTTGAGTTGAGAATTCTTTGACAATTTTCTGTAATAGGTCGAGTGTTCATAATAGTCTCCCATTTTGAATATTTGAAGATGTAGCCATTCTCTTTAACTATTTGGCAATTTACCAAGTCCGAGTTTTGAACTCGGTCTACCCTTTTTAAATACGAGCGGGGCAGCTAAATTGTGACATCGGATAGGCACTAGCAACTTAGTGTTGTCGCGCTAGCTCCTTGCTTCATGCGAGCGGTAGGGATCAAAAAAATCCTTCGAATAAATCTAATTTTTTTGTGGTGTTACCTTCAAGTTAGTTACTTCGGCGGATGAGCTTTCTAATCTCAACAGCTGTGACAGGAATGAGGGTAAGAATAAGTAAGATTAGACATTCATTCCAGGAAATCATTCGTACCTTAAAGAGGGCCTGGAAGGAAGTCGTGTGGTGTAGAGTAAATTGAAAAGTGATCGGGATTCCTACCGAAAGCAAATGATACAGATTCGATTTTGGTCCCATCTTTGATGTAATTATATAAATCATAGGACCAGCTGGCAGAGAAACACATGATACAGACAGCCAGGACCACGTGATTCCTTGGAGTATTGTGTTTAAAAGATCGAAAAATCACCCCGATAGACCAAGGACTTGTAAGAAAGGTAAGAACACTCATAAAGGAAGCATCTATGTAGTCCCAGCTTCGATCATGCATAATCGGCACTACCCCAATTAGGATCACGCTTGAAATCAAAAACGAAACAAGCTTCCAAGGAACGAAAAGGAAGCAAAAGTAAACTTTATAAATTTGAATCATCGTTTTAAACTCAAATCCTAATATAAGGATACAAATACAGCAAAAAAGCGCCCAGGCAACCAAGTATCCTTCCAAATTCAGTCCAAGATGAAAATTTTTCATTAAATTTATCATAATTTAATTACCATTTTCTTCCTTATGAGATTCAAGTCCATCGCTAACACCGCCTAACCCCCAGTTTAGCTGATTTTTACTCGCAGGAGTTTCTTTTTCGGACTTAAAAAATGTCTTTTTAGCCTGATAGATGAAATCTGCTGCCACCATTACTCCTGCCTGTACCTTTGGAAAGACTTTGGCATCCCTTTGTTCGGTGCTTTGGAATTTAGGATCATTGTATGTTTGAACATCAGGTGGCC
>JBDSKY010000544.1:0-3416 GCA_039916675.1 Bdellovibrionia bacterium | reverse complement strand
TTCAAATTACGGTGGGATGCCGCTATCACTCGAACATCAATTTTCTTCGAAACCGTTGCGCCTAAACGTCGAACTTCACTTTCTTGAAGTGTTCTCAAAAGTTTGGCTTGAAGCGAAAGAGGCATGTCTCCAATTTCATCCAAGAGCAGCGTTCCCCCATTAGCGGCCTCAAAGAGCCCTTCTTTGGCTCCCACCGCCCCTGTGAAAGCTCCACGTTCAAATCCAAACAGCTCGGATTCAATCAAATTTTCAGGCACCGCTGCGCAGTTCAAGGCGATAAACTTAGCATGGCCGCGACTTGGACTCTGATGATGAATGCATTTCGCTACTAATTCTTTTCCCGTACCACTTTCTCCACTCAACAACACAGATGCTTTAGTGGGAGCCACTCGAGCAATCATTTCACGCAACTCACACATGGGAGAGGATCTTCCAATCAATTGATTAATTGTTGACGCCCCCGCTGCAAATTCCGCCGGGCTCACTGAACGAGGACGAGCTCTTTTTAGCGCCACCTCTATTGCAGAAATCAATGTCTGACGCTTGAAAGGTTTTGTAAGAAAGTCGACAGCCCCCAGTTTCATTGCCCAGACAGCATCCTCTACCCGACCAAAAGCAGTCATCAAAATAACTGGCATTCTTTCTCCGCAAAGTGAAAGAGCTCTCAGGAATTCCAACCCTCCTAAACGAGGCATTCTCACGTCCGTCACAACAAGATCAAATTCCGGACTAGGTCTGTCCGGGCTAGGTCGCACACACTCAAGTGCGTACTGGCCGTCTACGGCTGTCACGACATCCATCCCAGCCAGCTCCAGAATTTTCCGAGTTGATGCTAAGGATTGTGGGTCATCATCGACCAATAGAATTTTCGGCATTCAAACTTACCTCACTTTTAATCATATCAATTAGAGGAATAATCACTTCAAAACAGGCGCCTTGCCCTTCAGGCTGAACTACATTAGAAATTTTCCCGCCGTGATCTTCCAAAACTTTCTTAATGAAAGAAAGACCCAAGCCCGTTCCTTGAGCCCGTGTAGTAAAAAACGGAGTAAAAATCTTGTCGCGCGAATCAGCTGCGATACCCGGTCCATTATCTTCAATTCGGAGCCATACCATTCCGGACTCTGTATTACCTAGCCGCCAAAAAATAGTTCCACTTTTTTGATGAAGAGCCAAGGCTTGAAGAGAATTGTTTAGGAGGTTGCCCAAAACCTGTTCCAACAAATCTCGATCCGCCCAAACAAGCAAACTAGAATGGGGCTCTTGGAACCAACCCACCTGAACACCTTGATTTTCAATAACAGGAGCGTATGTAGCTAATACTGAATTTAACACTTCACCTAGATCCACAACCGCTTTTTGTCCATCAGACAGCTGAGAAAGCTTTAAGTAATTTTCAGTAATTTTTTGTAACCGATCCACTGAAGTTAAAATGGATTGTAAGGACTGCCGTAATATAGGGTCCCCCAAGCGAGCCGCCATCTCTGCAGCGATTTCCGCTTCGAGTCCAATAGAATGTAATGGATTTCTAACTTCATGGGCAACCTGTGCAGACATCCTTCCAACTGCGGCCAAGCTCTCTGCCTGCCGGAGACGCTCTCTTAGGTCAGACATTTCACGGAGGAGCCGATTTTGCTCCTGAAGTCTTTTATTTTGAGATTCAACCGTTTTTTCTCTTTCTAAAAGGGATGTAGCCATTGAATGAAATTCTCGCGACAATTGATTCACTTCATCTTTACGAGCCAGAGATAAATCAGGCAACAGTGCCTTATCTTCTTTCCTCAACCCTCGGCGAGTAATGTCTCGAGCTAATTGGGTAAGTTCCGTCAAGGGTCTCAACGCACGCTCACCCAGCCATAACAGAAGGAGAGACATGAGCACTACGACCCCTAGAATTAATTCTAAACTAGTCCTGAGTTCAACAACACGATTTCCCGCAATAGAAAACCCTCGCCGCAACAAATGTTCATACTCGGAGGCTCCCCACTGCAGCTGACGTTTCCACTCCTCGACATTCGCGGTCCATTTCGATTCAATTTCATTGGCTGCCCCTTCATCTCCAGTCTCCAAAGCAAAATAAAGGCGCGAACCTTCAGAAGTCAGGCTTGTCAATTTCGCGGACGTCTGACTCGACCATTCCAACCAGTGAGCACGGGCCTCAGCGTGAGTCCATTCAGAATCATTCCTAATTAATTCATCTACGCTAGCCATTTCACTTAGCAACACTTCCTCGATCCAACGAGGTGGGGGACTAGGGTGCCAATGGGGATCCTTCCAATGAGAGCGACCGAGGCTCCGATCCAACTCGCGACGAAATACTTCTGCATCTGATTGCATTTGTGCCAATAAGCGGCCCAAAGGTACAGACACATGATTTATCGCCTCAAGTAGCCGATTGACCTCTGTAATTCGCAGCAAGCTGGTCGCCGAACTAACTAAGGAAAGCAGAACCATGGCACCTACGAAAGTTAGGACTTGGCGTCGCAAAGAGGATTTAAACGAAATTTTAAAGCGAGATTCAGCCATCTGAAAATCCATCATATCACAAAACTAATAAAATCTTGTCCCGCGCTAATAACGCACCGCACCTAAAGGCTCGGAAAAAAGCTTCCTTTAGTAATAAATTTGTTTAAATATTATAAAATTCTCAGCATTATAAAAATTATTGGGATGATCCCACAACTTCTTGAAAAGATCCTCTCGCTCCTCTCGCAGATCCCAAACCCAGAAATGATTAAGCTGTTGCCATTTGCGGCAAATTAGCATAGTAATTGAGACTAATAATCGAGAAAATTACATGGAAAACAAGAACGAATTGCCACAAGAAAACCTAGAAGAAAACAAATCCGAATTACCGAACGAAACTCCAAATAATTCGGGCCGCGAAACCCTATTGGAAAGATTCGCAAAAAGCAGTGCAGGTGCAAAACTCAGTGGAACCTACAATGAAGCAACAGGGCTTTTGAAAAGGACATTAGGAGAATTTAACGATGATCCAGCTTTGACAAAAGAAGGCAGCGATCAACAGCTCTTAGGCAAAGTTCATCATATTGTTGGCGATATTCGTGAGATTCGTGAGCTCACTAAGCAAAAACTTGAAGTAAGTCGTGATGACATGCAAAAACTATTACGTCATCACGGAGGCAAGCTTTTAGATGGTGTTGCTTCATTTCTTGATGATATCAAAAAGAGACTTTTCTAAGATCTCTTTCTTCTATTGCTCTTTTAATTTTGCCTTTTTGTTTTGTTTTAATTTGTTTTAACTATGATTGAAAACCTTCCCCTGCCTCCTAAACTTAAAACTCCCATTTTGAAGTTTTACCGGAAACACCACCGCCGTATCCCGATCGTATGGTTTATCCTAGGGTTTATTTTTGACGCCCTGACTCTTAGACGAATAGATGAATTAAGGACCA
>JBDSKY010000543.1:0-10569 GCA_039916675.1 Bdellovibrionia bacterium | reverse complement strand
GAGTTCAATATTCAAAAGAAAGGAGGGACGGATTTCACTGGAAGTATCCCCTTGATTCGTGTCAGTCGCCCCACTTATGACAGGCGTTGTCGTTTGAGTTCCCTCGTCCGCAAAAACTTCAGGTCCCAAAACTAAGTAAGTCAATAAAATCAACATGGAATGTGCAACGCTCGTTTTTAAGGTCATTTGATAATTGTCACAGAATTAGGTTAAAAAAGATGCTTAAATTTATTCTATTTCTTAGGATGTTCTAGGTTGTCCAATTTTTTTTGTTCAGAGGTATATACTTCCTGAAGACGATCCACTTCCTCTCCCAAACGGTGGATTTCTTCCGACTTTCGTTCCAACTCACTTTTCAGTCTTTTGATGTCGTCGGGGTCTTTCGCATTTCGTAGGTCGCTTACAAGTTGTTGATGGCCGGCCAGTTCTCCTTCAAGCGCGCGTTGATGGGCGCCAAGGTCCAGCTTTTTCTCCTGTAATTCTTGCTTTTGTGTCTGAAGGTCTTGGCTTAATGCGATTGGTGGAAAAAA
The DNA here is from genome assembly GCA_039916675.1 of Bdellovibrionia bacterium. GTDB lineage: Bacteria > Bdellovibrionota > UBA1018 > UBA1018 > UBA1018 > JBDSKY01. Next base: position 10,039 of record JBDSKY010000543.1, on the reverse strand, counting down.
ACTCAATTGAAGAAAAATGAAAAAGGCCGAATATTTATATAAGATGTTAAGACGATTTTTCGGTTTCATTTGGACTCCAAAAAGTTAGAATGTTCTAATTATATTTAAAAAAATTTTACCACGCCACCAAGACTTGTCAACCCAAGAGTATTTGCCAAAACTGAAGAGATAAATATAGAAGCTTTATTTTTCCCGAGTCTTTCAATACAATACATGCAAAGGGGATGTTGTTTTGAAATTATTTATATTTACTATCAATATAGTATGCGCCATTTTTCCACCGTTGACGGCTGTGGCCGAAACTTTTCAAAATGTCACACCTAAAGCTTTGGTCCGAGGCGAAGCAGTATTTCAAGTGAACTGTGTAGCCTGCCACGGGGTTAAAGGGGACGGTGCTGGGCCTGCCGCCAAAGTGATGGCTCAAAAACCGAGAAATTTTATTCTAGGTAATTTTAAATATGGGAATACGCCTGAACAGCTGTTTAAGACTGTGACCAAAGGAATTGAGGGAACTCCCATGCCTTCGTGGGCGGGTCTTCCGGAAGCTGATCGATGGGCGGTTATTCATTACATAAAAACTTTGAAAAGGCCTTAAGGTCCCAATGGTCCATTCTGGATTCATTTTTTCTTATGGAACTCTTTAAATAACTGTTCTGCAATTTTTGAAATAGGAGAAATATCCACAGCACCTCCTATTTCAATTGCCACTTTGGGCATTCCGAAAACCACAGAGGATTTTTCATCTTGAGCAACCGTATAAAAACCTCGGTCGCGAATCGCCTTTAAACCTTCAGCTCCGTCTTTTCCCATCCCAGTGAGAATCGCAGCAGAAACTCGGTAGGTTCCCTTTAAGACAGCAATCGACTGAAACAAATAATTGACGGAAGGCTTATGATTGCTCGCAAAAGGCTCATCAGTCAATACCAGACGTAGACCTTCTTGTTCAGCTTCCACTTTCATGTGCCTCCCCCCAGGAGCTAAATACGCAAATCCAGGAGCCAATAGAGTGCCATCAATTGCCTCAACGACTCGGATCTGAGTAGAAAGTGATAAACTTTTCGCAAACTCGCCCGAAAACCCCTTTGGTAAATGCTGCACTATTAAAGTAGGAGGAGAATTTGAAGGGAATTGCTCGAGAACTACCTGCAATGCAGCTGGTCCCCCCGTAGATGCTCCTAAGGCAATCAAGTCTTGAGAAGAAGACATCGCATTATAGGTAATTATTGAACCCGAAAAAGATCCTTCATCAATTGGGACTTTACTGCTGGCTACAGCTCTTAGAACGCTCAATATTTCTTCGGCTTTGGACAAGATGTCGAGGTTTTCCGGTTTCTCGATGTAATCCACAGCACCTAGCGCAAAGCATTGAAGGTCACGATTAGCCTGCTCAAAACTAATTGTACTAATCATAACAATAGGAGGGTGCTGTGTCCCCTGTATTTTCCTAAGGTAGGTGATTCCATCCATTCCAGGCATATTGATATCAAGGGTAATAAGATCAATTCCTCCTTTTTTAAGAATCTGCTCTGCCTCAATCGGATTGAAAGCCTCGCCTGCGACTTCGAATAGGGGGTCTGAAGAGATAACTTTTCCAATTAATTTTCGAATAGTAGGGGAATCATCTACAATCAAGACACGAATCAAAGAAGCCTTGGCTGATGTTGAAGATTCTGAAACCCACGGTCCGACTTTGAGCTTGGGAGGTTGCTTCTTGTAAATCGACTTTCCCAAACTTAAAAAAGGGACTGCCTTGTTCGGGATAGTCTCGGAATATCCTACAAAAAGAATCCCGTTATCCACCAGGTGCTCGTAGATATGCTGAAGCGATTTGACAATCAACTTGGGATAGAAGTAGATAAACATATTTCTCGCAAAAATCGCGTTAAAAGTCCCTAAATTTACGGGTTTATTAGTGATATTGCATTCTCTAAATTCACAGAGCTGCCAAACAATATCTTTTACCCTCACTTTGCCCAAAAGAGGACCTGCCCCGATATCAAAGTAACGCTCGACTAACTCGGTCTTCAATCCTCGAAGGCTGCGTATAGGATAAATTCCTTCTCGACATTCCAGAATTGAATTTGCATCAATATCAGTACCGATTACTTTAAATTTTAAGCCAACTGAGTTCGTACCTTTTATGGATCGAATGTATTCCAGGAAAGTAATTGCAATACTATAAACTTCCTGACCGCTAGAGCATCCAGCTGACCAGATATTTATAGGCTGATTGGTTAGAGCCAACTGTGGGAACAAATGATTATAGAGATAGTCAAAATGCCCGGATTCGCGAAAAAAATCAGTGGTATGAGTAGTAACAATAGATATGAGCTCCCGGATTTCAAGATCCTTATTCTCCTCAAAATAAGTATAATAATCATCAAGAGACTGTAATCCCAACTTTCTTACTCGACGCATAAGCCGAGTTTGAACCAAAGTCTCCTTACCTTGTAGGTTAATCCCTATAATTTCACTCACCATAACCGTGAGTTTAGTTAGGTGTTCATCCGCACTCTTTTGAACATCATCCAGAGAAGGCTTTATTTCCATATCTTCTTTGATTCTCATAGTCCTCTACTGGCTGGAGGTCGATTTAAGCAACTCGGCTGCCAATGCTTGGAGGTTAAGAATGATGATAAGGGACTCTTCATGTTTTGCAATTCCCAGATAATATTGTGTGGGAATTCTCAAATTCGCACTTATAGGTCGTTCTATATCGTTATCTTGAATACTAATTACCGATTCTGCTGAATCAACGATAAAACCCAAGGCACCCGATTCATCCCTTACAATGAAAACCAGGGTATTTTCTGAATGCTCGGTTTTAATTCCCATCTTCTCTCGCAAATCAATAACGCTGATGATCTGCCCTCTCAAATTCATCACGCCCTTAAAAAAACTCTCTATACTTGGAATTGGTTTAAGCTTTGGAATTTTTATCACATTGCTTATATGTGTTAAAGGGGTGCCGTAGGTCTCTCCACCTAACTTATAGGTAAGATAGCTTAAGCTGCCTTTAGCCTCTTCCCCTGGCTCTTTGCTTACAGGCGAATATTGCAAACCTACATCCTCAGAATTAGACATTTCCACCGACGCTTCTTTCTGGAACGAGTTTCTGTAAATTGATTACGAGTATAGGATCGCCATTGCCTAAAATTGCTCCCGCGATAATTCCTCGAATATTTTGCAACTCAACTCCGAGAGGCTTTAAAACAATAGGTTCGTGATTTAGCACCTCATCGACCTCAAAAACTACTTTTTTACCCGAATGAAGAATTGACAAACCTACGAAAGCTTCGGAGTGCTCCGTAAATTTAATTTTTGGAGCCTTATTGGTATGATCGAGTGCTTTTCCTAGTGAAAAGACAGGCAGGACCTCACCTCTTAAGGTTAAAACTCTTCCCTTGCCAAATGAATCATCTACCTTGTGCTTTTGCAGGTCGACGATTTCCAATACCTGATGAAGAGGAACGATATATTTTGTACCAAACTCCTGAACAACCAGGCCTTCAATAACCGAGAGATTTAGGGGAAGCGTCAATGAGAATCGCGTACCTTGGTGCGGCTTTGTTTCAATTTCAATCGATCCTCCCACAGATCGGACGGACTGCTGAACCACGTCCATTCCAACTCCTCTGCCCGACACATCTGTTACTTCTGACTGCGTGGAGAATCCGGGTTCAAAAATTAACGCAAAAATTTCTGCTTCTGTAAGGTTATTTTTCGGACTTACTAGTTTCCTTTCAATGGCCACCTTCAGGATCCTGTCTTTTTCCAATCCGTTTCCGTCATCAGATACCGCTACTACTACGCAGTTTTCTCTTAGCTTGGCACTGAGCCGAATGGTACCTTTCGGTGTTTTCCCTACTGCGACCCTTTTGTTGGATTCTTCAATTCCGTGATCGATCGCATTTCGTATCAAATGAATAAGTGTCTCTCCGACTTTATCAATGATCGTTTTATCCAGCTCTATCTCCTCACCTTCCAAGATTAGCTCGATTTCCTTATTCTTTAAGACACTCAGATCCCATACAGTACGCTGCATCCTTTGAAAAATAGGCCTAATAGGTGTCATTCTGAGTGCCATTGAAACATCATAAATTTCAGTAATAATTTTATCCAAGTAATCGCGTTGTCCAATCGAGGCTGAGTCCAAAGTCACGCCTTGCTCCAGATTGCTCTTGTCAGCTTCATTTCTACGAGTTCCGGTCTCCATTAGAAAATAACGATGAACTGTCAGCTCGCCGACTAGGTCAATAAGGCGGTCAAGTTTCTGAGAACTCACTTTAATTGGCTCATCGGCTCGTGGAGCTTTAACTCTGTCTCCCGACTTATTGGATGGCAGTTCCTTTGGACTCGAGTCTACTGTCTCTATGAATGCTTTCTCAATGATCTCCTCTTTAGGCTGAGACGCTTCGGCCAGAATAGGGTCTAGAGCAGGATCAGCAATTTTCGACGCCAACTCCGGGGTATAAAATTTCTTTATTTTTTCGATGATTTGAAGTTTATTTGGAATCTGATAGGAAATATTTTTTCTCAGTTCCCCAACCGCAACGCGAAAGGCATCTACTACTTCCAATAATAATGAACAAGATGATTTCGATACTGTCAGCTTTCCCTTGCTAACCAGACCTAAGAAGTTTTCTAGCTCATGGGCAATTTCCGAAAATTCTATGAGGCCAACCGCTCTAGCCGAACCTTTGAAAGTATGAGCTAGTCTTAATATATTTTCAATTCCTTCTATGTTTTTATTGTCGTTCACGAGAGCCAGACAGTCTTTTTCTACTCCGTCTAAAAGCTCCTGTGCTTCATCGAGAAAGATTTTCTTTATTTCAATCTCAAAGTCATCCATTACTTTGCCTTTTTCTGAGGAGCGTCAAAACTTTTGTTGCGAGTGAATTAAGATGAACAGGTTTTGTAATATAGTCAGACGCTCCATTTCTAATGGCGGTCAGAACACTTTCACGATCTGTAACCCCAGTAACAAGAACGAACGGAAGAGTTTTGAATCTTGGGTCTTCTCGAACTCTTAATAAAAGAAGGTTCCCGCTCACTTCTGGCATTTCTTGGTCGCAAAGTACGAGTTCACATGGAGCTTTAGTGTTTGTCCCTTCAACCAACAAGTCCCAGGCTAGCTTCCCATTTTTAGCTTCGCAAAGATTAGTTAGGCCTAAGCCTCTTAAATTAAAGGCTAGAATGGATCTTACTGTGGGAGAATCATCTACGATTAAGATTTTTGGCCCTTGTCCTTCGAAAACAGTTACTTCAACTGTATGCTTCGAATGAGAGATGCCGCCCCCAACAGTGACAGCGGCTAAAAGAATCTCACCTATTCTGTCGCCAAAGCATGAGATAGAGGCTGAATCCGTTCGGACAATTTCGCGCGCCAAAGCAGGGTTGAGGCATTCGTCCTCCTCTTGCACAATTACGTATCCCCCTGCGAGTTTTATTTCTAAAAGGCCGCCCGACGCATCCATGTTCGGACTCGGCAAGACAACTGCCACACTTTTTCCACCCAACGAAAAAGCCATTGAATCAAGGAGCAGATTTTGAGAAACGGCTTCTGACGTATCAGATATTTTAATAAATGCTTTGTGACCATCACTACGAATTGAAGCATTTTTTCCGAAAGGAATTATAAAGACTTTCGATGGCTCTAAAAAGTCGCCATCAACAGCTTCCTTGAGTGTGAAAGGATAGACCGATTGTAGTTTTTCGACTAAAGCTTTTGAAAAGTCTGGATTGATTTGCTGGCTGATTAGAATAGCTGGTATTTCGCTAGGAAGCTGTCGTAAAATATCGAGAATGGTACGAGTACTGCCTGTACCAGCACACAGTACAATCACCTTCGATAGGTCCAGTTTTCCGGGCTCCAGCACAGGGGGCGCACCTAAGTAGAATTTCATGAGTCCAGTGAGGCTGCAATTAGCGGCGGTAGCAATTCGTTTTTGGACGTTTTCTATTGCATCGGCTTTGGTTACGATACTTGACTTTGGAATGAAGTCCAGAGCACCCTGATAAAGAGCGTCAAGAATGTTCCCGAAACCGCCTTCATTAGCTGAACTAACAAGAACAATGGGGATAGGATACTTTTTGAGGATATGGCCTAAAAAAGTAAAACCATCCATTCCTGGCATGTGAACATCCAAAGTAATTAGGTCCGGGTGAACCTTGAATATTAGCTGCTCCGCTTCGGTCGCATTGCTTGCCACGCCTACGACTTCCAGGGATTTACTTAAATTACAAATTCTCGAAAGAATTGCTTGGAAAGTTTTCGAATCATCAACAATTAAAATGCGTTTCTTGGCTCCGCTGGCAATTTGATTTTCTTCTACTTTTTCTAAACAACCTGGATCATTTTTCAGCGACAAAAGCATCGATTCAAGACGAGAGCTAAGAGCCAAAAAAAAGGGAACTAGCTGAATAGTTTGATCGGGAGCGCGAAGCTTCAATTTATGGCGAATGGCTTCAAGGCGAATCAATAGCTCAAACTGCCTGGCTAAATTGGCGAGCGGTTGAAACGCTATCCATTGGATTAAAATTCCGAATTGTCTCACTAATGTCACAATATGTTCAAATTCTAATTGGAATTTAACTGGATCAAGACCTAGGGCAATAGTAAATTCATTCTGAAGTTGGTTGATCTTTTTTTGGGCTAAACTCAGTCTATCTGAAGCCGCAGAAACATCTAAGTCTAGATTTAACTTGTCCATTTGGTATCTGGCCTTGAAAGGACTTGCATGATTCTTTTGAACCTCGCCTTTGGTTGGTATTGTTGACGCATTGATTCTCCGAATAGTATTGCCATGATATACTATATAATAACCGGCTTTTAATATAATAAATATATTTTATATTACATGAATTTATAGTAATATTGGCTAATGGAGTTAGAAGATGCCGGCGAATAGCAGTATACGATTAGTTGTGGACTCCGATGTCAAATATTTGGCGTCTTTAAGTATGTATCCTAAAGCAATTATCTCACCCGTTCTTACGACATCAGATTGGAAGAAAGCCCAAATTAGCTTAGCGGATACAAGTAAAACCTTTACCGCCATATTTCTAAATTTAAACCTAAAGGACGGTAATGCCTACTCTGTCATTCGATTTGCTCACCGCTTTCGACCGGCGACTCCGATATTTCTGATTTTGGATGAAGGGGCTCCAGCTATTGCGGAGGACGTAATTCGTCAATTGGGTATTCGCGGAACCTTTCCTAAGACAAGCGGACCAGAGACTATTTTCAATCTTCCTCATTCGCCTGGTGCTGCTTTGAACGTTGCAGCAGCACTTAAAGTAGCTAGCCAGAATAAAGATGATTTAGATACGGAAGTTACGGCAGAGGATAATGTGTTTGTCTCCATACGCGCGGACAATTTTCTGTCTGGTTCAAACAGCATTTTTGACATCTACGTTAGAATTTCCTCCGATCGGTACATCAAAATACTAAGGAGTGGGGACGCCTTCGATGAAATGCGAATTAAAAACTACCTGGATAAGGGAGTTGTCTTCTTCTATCTGAGAAAAGAAGCGCAAGAACTCTATATGAGCTATTGTGGAAAACTAACTAAAGCGATCAACAAGAAGGTAGAGATTGCTTTACCAACCAAGATTACCTACACCTTAAATCATGGACAAGAGATTGTTAAATACATGTCGGCAACTGGTGTCGGGGAGAGTGCAATCCATTATGCAACCCAGTTTGTAGGGGAAGTAAAAGCTCTAATTGACAAGATTACTCCCAAAGAAAATACCTATTTAGGTGATTATTTCGCAAATTTGGCTATCTATGATCATGCTGTTGGAACATCAATGGTGGCTTCACTCCTTGCGCGAAATCTGGGAATGACCTCTGAGAATCCCGCTAAAATTGTTGGACTTGCCAGCCTGCTCCATGACGTAGGAATTTTACAATTGCCTAAGGAATTGCACAATGAAGATGAATCAAAAATGTCGCCAGAACAAAGGCTCTTATATACCTCCCATCCTACCCTGAGTGCAGAGATCTTAAAAAACATTAAATCTATGGAACCTGTCGTAATTCAAGCGGTACACCAACATCATGAAAGAAAAGATAAATCAGGATTTCCTTCTCAGCTTGGCATGGGTTCTATAAATATTATTTCAGAAATAATCGGCCTGAGTGATGAACTTGTTACTTTGATCCAGAGACAGAGTGTGGAGAAAAGCCTGGATCCACTAGCTGAAATTAGTAAAATGCTTCCAAACAGGTTCTCCTTTCCAGTAATCCAGGCATTTAAGAAAGAATTTCTTGCCACTAGTCCTCAACTTGCCGGAGACCATAAAGTTACTGCTCTATAAGTCGTCGCTTTTTAAAGAAGAGCAAAATAGTATTTATTTGAGCACGCTAGTAGCTATTAGGGGGTAAGAGAATTATGAGGAGAACCATCTCGATCTTAGGAATTGTTTCATTGATGTCTTACCCCGTGGTTGGTGCAAATTCTCTTGAAACCGCGACCTTCGCCGCCGGTTGTTTTTGGGGAACTGAAGAATTTTTTAGAAAGGTGCCTGGTGTTGTGGAAACGCGAGTCGGTTATTCTGGTGGTTCGGCTCAAGCTTCATACAAAGAAGTGAGTTCTGGCACTACTGGACATGCCGAGTCTCTCGAAATTAAGTTTGATCCCCAAAAGGTGGCATATCAAGAACTTCTTCTTCTATTTTTTAAAATGCACGATCCGACAACCATGAATCAGCAAGGCAATGACCGTGGCACCCAATATAGATCTATCATATTTACGCACTCCGAGAAGCAGCGAAAAATTGCCGAAGAAATTAAGGCAAAAATAGAAAAATCTGGTGCATGGAAGAAACCTCTGGTGACGGAAATCATCAAGGCAAAGTCATTTTACCCCGCCGAACTACACCATCAGAAGTACCTCATTAAGAATCCAGGCGGATATGATAATCATTTTCTGAGGGACTTGAAATTTGACTAGGGCTAAGAGAGGCACTCTGGATATTATTCATTTAATTTAAAAACTATGTTCACATTTTTTTTGACGTTGTTTGTTAAAGGTGAATTAAAGTGAAAGACTCCTTTTTGAGCTGCAATGAGAGCCGCCTCATCCAATCTAGGGAATCCGCTTGATTTGAGCAACCTAGCTTCCAGCAAGTGTCCTTCTCCACTAAAGTTCAATTGGAGCAAAACTTGGCCTTCTTCGCTCAATTTGCGGGAGATGCGAGGGTAGGAGGGATGAATTTCTATCTGAACGGCCAGGTCATCTCCTTGAACCTGGGCCTGCATTTTTCCGCTCTTTTGTAATTCACCTTGTGACTGAGCGGAGGCAGCTTCTGCATGAGTTGCTAATGGAGTTCTTGGTTCAGCCTTCTTTAATTGAGTTTTTGATTCAGTCTTTTTAAGAGCAGGCTTTACTTCACTTTTTCTAGCACTCCCCGCAAAGACAGTTTGCCCTGATTTCATATCGCCCATTGAAACAGTGATTGCTTGAATTCTCAAAGGGCTTTGGCCCGGATCGACTTTCAGCATCACAGTTCCAATGAGCAATGTATGAATAAAAGCTGAATATAAAAAATGCCGAGTACTAATCAAACAGGCCCACTTATCTTAGAGTGTATAGCCCACTCCAAGGTAAATTGATCTTTTGGGTGTGCCAAAGCCATTAACTTCTTCATAGGTAAGATCAAGTAGGTTGTCAATTCTCCCGAAAACTTTAAACTTGTCACTTGTCTTATAATTAGCTGTAAGCCCTAGAATAGTAAAGGGCGGCATACGCAACCTCTTAAATGTTACTACATCTACATCATCTCGATCTCCTACATACCGTCCGGAAATGGCCGTTTGAAGCTGATCCGACACAGAGTATGCAAGTTCGGCCGAAAGTTGATGATTCGGCCTTCTCAGGAGAGGAAGTCCTGTTGAATCGCTTTTCGCAATGAGGTAATTATAAGTTAGGTTGAAAGCGAGTCTATTATCAACGGGAGCCCTTAGTCCTAGCTCTAGGCCCTCAGTATGAGCTAGGGCGGTATTAATGTAGCGACTACTTAGGGAATCGAA
>JBDSKY010000542.1:0-3533 GCA_039916675.1 Bdellovibrionia bacterium | reverse complement strand
GAATCTGCGCCAATTCGAACAAACTTGGGCTCTGGCGGACTATTGGGGGGTAGTCGTCCTTCCTCCTGAAAAGCTTTCTGCGACAGCAGATGAATTAGAACATGCTTCTGCTGCGGCAGCTCTTGAGCAGATCGGAAAAACTCCTGAGGCGGAACAAATTTACAGGAATATTCTTAAACGTTGGCCTGGAAGCCTCGGTGCTCTAATTGGATTGGGAAACACGCGGTATGCAGCCAGAGATTATAGGGGATCAATCCATTTTTTGAGTGAGGCAACTCAAAAATTTCCTCAATCTTCAGTTGCGTGGCATAATCTGGCGACTGCCCAAGGTTCCGCGAAGATGCGAACTCAAGCTAGGAAGAGTGCCCTTCATGCGGTTGGAATAGCAGACCCGAGGACCTCAGAGGCGTATAGAGTGAGCTTGCGAGAATGGCTGGTAGAAGGTTAATTTTGGATAGGCAGAGTCAATCCGACCCAAGGGACTAGCTTGGACAAGTATTCTAAATCGTAAGATATATTTAACGCGTCTTGTTGTTCGGCAATCAACTTTACTTGCTGCTCCAGGCGTCAGAAAACAACAGAAGTGTAAAACTGAAAGAATTACGTACTGATTAGATTCGAAGGTTGGGAATCACGTTGAGACCCATTTGCTAAGCTATAGAGCTCGGTAGTGTCTAAAATCAATATCGTTTTTCCATTTCCTAAAATTGATGCGCCCGCCAATCCGGGCATAGCACTATAGGGTTCAGGAAGTGGCTTTACGACGATTTCCTCTTGTCGATAGACTGAATCAACTATTAACCCAAATCGTTTCCCATTTACATGTAAAATTAGAATTGAGAGCCTCAAGTCTTCACGGGGTTTTATTTGTAAAGGGCCACCTATGAGCTTTCTTAACCATTCGACTTGGATAACTTCGCCCCGGAGTGTAATAACTTTTTCTTGGCAAATAGATTTTAGTTCAGCGTAAGGAATCTTCAATGTCTCTGTAACATCTTGAAGGGAAATGGCGTAGATGGCTTCATCCGCTTTGATCAAGAGGGCACGCATAATGGCCAATGTAAGAGGCACCTCAAGTCGAAAACAAGTGCTTTGATTCAACGAGGTGCTGACTGAAACAGTGCCTTTCGCTTTCTTAAGATTGGTTCTGGCAATATCAAGTCCTACTCCTCGACCGGAAATATCTGTAATCTTGTCGGCAGTACTGAAACCAGGCGAGAAAATCAAATCTAAAAGCTCTGAGTTTGTCGAGATTGCAGCCTGTTCCGCACTCAAGAGGCATTTTTCAACCGCTTTGGATTTTATTTTTTCAATATTAATTCCAGCACCATCATCGGTAACCTCAATTACGATGAGATTACCTTTACGGGAGGCCTTCATGATCAGTGTTCCAGAGTCTGTCTTGCCTGATTTTCTTCTATCTTTAGTTAATTCAATCCCGTGATCAATTGCATTCCGGACAATATGAATGAGAGGTTCGGAAATTTGATCTGCAATTCCCTTATCAATTTCAGTATCTTCACCTTCAAAAATGATTGCTGCGGATTTTCCTGTTCTGCTACAAATGTCCCGCACAATTCTTGGGTATTTCTGAAATAGAGTCTTGACAGGAACCATTCGCATTTCTACGACATTTCTTTCTAACTCCTCCGTGATATGATTGAGACGATTCGAAGATTCTCTTAGTTCCTTTAGTCCGACGATGCGGGCTTCTTCGGTGCCCCCAAGCTTATTTTGAATATGAGAAAAAGCATTTCGAGCCACGATAAGTTCACCGACCAGATCCATGAATCCATCCAATAAGCCCTGATCAACACGCATCGTCTGGGACCTTGTGATAGGCTGATCGGAAGTAGACTTCCGTTGAGTATTTTTATCTATTATCTGAGACAGATTATTTGTTTGTGACAAAGTAGCCATTTCATTTAATACATTTTGTACTTTGGCTAAATATTGTTCAAGCTTTAAGCTGAGCTCGTCTGCCTCCTTGCATTGATCCAGAGATGAAACCCAGTTTTTAAATTCCCCAGAGAGTGTTTCAAGTTCTCCTTCGCCTATGAACTGGCTCGCATTACGTATACCCTGAAGGGCGCGAGATGCCATGCCACGCACATCCATGTCTATGGGCTGACCAGGAAGCAATTTGCTTTTTACCTGTAAAAGGGCATCACGGCGTTGCCCAACGCTTTCTAGGAAAATCGTAGTTGACTTGGTTGAACTTGCTTCTTCTATATTTAGTAGAGGTCCATCCTTAGAGGATTTCTGAATCGGGCCGATCCTCGGAGCTTCAATTTGAGTGAGCTGTTCAATTAAATAGGTATAATTATGAGAATTATTTGTACTTGAAAGAGTTGTTGCTTCGATGAGTATTTTTAGAGCATCTAGCACTTCGAAAAATAGATCTGCTAGACCTTTCGATATGCAGATTAACTGTTCTTTTCGAAGTTCGTCCAATACGCCTTCAAATGCATGAGACAGCTCCTTCAAATCTTTTAAGTCCAAATAGTCGGCTGACCCTTTTATAGTGTGTATAGAGCGAAATACTTCATGGATTGCCGAACTTACATGGCCTGTTTTCTCAAGAGATAAGAGCGAGCTCTCGGCATGCTCTATGTTTTCTCTCGATTCAGTTTTGAATTGCTCCAAAATCTTAGGGGTTAGTTCAGAGTTGTCCAACTTGTTATGCTCCTCGTAACAACATATTCATATGCATAAGCAGATCTTCTGAATTTACGGGCTTTATAATGTAAACATCCGCTCCCGCTTCGATGCCCTTTGATTTATCTAGAGATTCTTTCTCGGTGGAAATTATGATGATAGGGGTCTCGGCATACCCTTCGCTCGTTCTTATTCTTCGTGTAAACTCGTAACCATCCATTTTTGGCATATTGATGTCGGTCAGAATCAGATCAAAATGTGTTTTTAGACATGATTCCAGTGCTAAAAATCCATTCTCAGCAAAACTACATTCGAATCCCGATTTTTTTAGCATGTTAGAATGTAATAGTAGAATAAGTTTAGAATCGTCTATTATCAATATTTTCTTTGGTATACTCATAGTGGCCTCCGATAGCACAGGAATCCGTTAAAATTTTGGAGTTCAAAGGCCGCAGTGATACGACCAATTGATTCAGAATGCCCTAAGAATAAATAGCCGCCCGGCATTAACGAATCATAAAGAGAATTGACGACTTGCTTTCTCGATTCCTCATCAAAATAGATTAGAACGTTTCTGCAGAATATAAAATCGAAGCCTCGCATGTTCCGCATTGCCTGACGATCGACGAAATTGAGTTGGAAAAATTTTATCGATTCCTCTGAATGGTTTTGAATTTTCCACTGCACACCTTGTTGAATGAAATATTTGTCTCGGTAGGGTACGGGTGTTTCTTTTATGGACCGCTCACTGTAAAATCCTTTTTTAGCATGTTCCAAAACGTCGCGATTGACGTCAGTTGCTTGAATATCTAAATTCCATCTTTTGTAATCATGAATCATCTCCTTTAAGATAATCGACAAAGTATATGCCTCTT
>JBDSKY010000541.1:0-5253 GCA_039916675.1 Bdellovibrionia bacterium | reverse complement strand
GCCGGAGGTATCGTCATGGTACAGGCCGCGAGTTATTGGTCAGACAGCAAATTTTCGGGACAAAATGTTTGGATCATCCATTTTTCATCAGTGGTCTTTCTGACCGGCCTTGGACTGGTTGGCAAGGATCTTTTCGAGAAGAGATCTAACTTATAAGCTTTCTCATGGGACCTGTCAGTTCCAGGAAATAACTTCAATACTGCCCTCTTGCTCTGCTAAATAATGGCCAAAATTACAACTAGTTACCCAATTATTAAAAGGCCTATTGACTATATACCATTATACCGTATAGTGTAACAATGATCGTCAGCTTTGGGAATAAGGCGGCTAGAGACATTTGGGAAATAAATCAATCTAAGACTCTCCCTAGGGAGTATTGGATCAGAGCCAAAGCACTTCTGACTATCATGCATTCTACCTCAGTTCTTGAAGACTTAAAGATACGAGGCGAACCTCCTAATATTCGTCTTCACAAATTGCAGGGGGATCGAAAACAGTTTTGGAGTGTGACCATCAAACTTCCTTGGTGCGTCACTTTCAAATTTAAGGACGGCGAATTTTCGGAAGTCGTAATCGAAAATTACCACAAAGGATGACGATATGATTAAAAATCCAAACCCTTTACACCCCGGACAAGTGTTAAGTGAAATTTATATGGTGGAAATGAGTCTTAATCAGAGTGAGCTCGCGCGACGTTGTGGATGCTCCCCAAGAAAAATCAATGAGATCGTAAATGGTAAACGGGGCGTTTCTGCTGATTTTGCCATTGTTCTTGAAGATGTTCTTGGAACATCTGCTGAAATGTGGGTCAGGATGCAGGCCGAGTATGACCTGTGGGAAGCAAGGCAGGCGGCCTGATTTATCATACGCACCGTAAAACCGCGGGGTTCAGCCCGGGGAATCGTGCCATTAACTAATCCTCAAGAGCTCTGAATCTTGGAGAAATCATCGCGTTCAGTACGGATAAGACCTTGCGCAGCCTCGATCCTACCTTTCAGATCTACGATGAAAGTAGCTCCCTTACCAGGTTCGCTCTCCACGCGAATGCTGCCGCAATGAGCTTCTATGATTCTCTTGCAGATATAGAGACCCAGTCCGAGCCCCTTGGCCCCGGAGTGGATTCCACCTCGCTCGAAACGGTCGAAGATTATCGCTTGTTTCTCAAGCGGAATTCCGGGTCCGAAATCCTGGACCTTAAGCTGTATGAAGGATCCTGCTGCTCTCGCCTTTACCTTCACGCTCGAATCAGGTGCATACTTGATAGCATTTGAGATGAGATTGCCGAGCACTTGCTCGATCCGAACTTTGTCACAGTCGCACAGCAGCCCATCGTCAACTTGCGCCTCCAAATGGACGTTCGCAGCGGAGAACTGGCTTGAAAAGCGATTCAGTATGTCACGAACGAGATCGGTCAGATTAACAGGCTCGAAGTGGAATGACATTTGTCCCGCCTGGATTCGCGAAACATCCAGCATGTCGTCAATGAGTGAGGAGATTCGATCGACCTGCTTCATGCTCGATCTCAACGGTAGCCCCCTGACTTCCGATTTCTTGGCGAGCAATTGCAACTGGAGCTTCAGCGTCGTAAGGGGCCCTTTTAATTCATGGGAGGCAATCGAAATGAACTCGTCGCGAGTATCCAGTGCATCAGATAAGCGTTGTTCATACTGAACCAATTTGACATAGGTTCGCCAGACTACTGAAACCAGAAGAAGCGTGATGATTAGCGTAAAGAACGAAATTCCAAAGCCAGGATGATACAGATTCCAGTTTCCGGCCTTTACAGTGATCCATGCGAGAGCTGTAGGCGCTATCGCCGCCAGCGGAAGGAGGCGGCGAAAAGTGGCTGATGAATAGGTATTTGAAAAGAGGGCCGACACGAAGCCGTTCGTAGGTCTGGCAGCAAGCGTCCCAATGCTCAGCGATATCCAAGCAAAAGCCGTATGGGGCGCCATCTGAGTAAGCTGAGGATAAGGCCCAATTCGTAGAAGTGCCGAGACGCCGTGACTGTATGCAATCAAGACTTGCATTGGAGCTAGAGGCAGGACTAATGTAAGCCATTGAGATGGAAACCTACCCTGCCTCGTGCGCCAGTCCAAAGTGAGTAGAGCTACCCCACCAAACAGGAAGTTGACTGCGCTGGCCGGCACCATGAGGCCGGGACGCTCTCCCAAGAGGCGTGCGGGCAAGTCACTCATGAGAATCTCGTCGATGTGCAAATTGAGTCCGAAAACGATTTCAAAAAGTGTTGCTACGCCGAGAAGAGTAACAACGATCGCGAGTCCATGCGCCATTCGACGCCAGACGGTTTCAGGTCTCACGAAGCAAAGGATCGAAAATCCCGCTAAAATAAAACCGAGTGCAGCATTCGGTTTCATCTCCAAGGCAGGAGTTCCCGCTCCACGCAGCTCCGGAATATCGACGACTCTGCTAATGAGTGCCAAAACCCCTAATACAATAGTGATCCAAGCGCAGACCCGAGCTGGTCGCAACTCGAGGATCTGTCTCGATTTTGCCTCCCTCTGATACACGGATACCCGGATACCATAGCAGGGCAAGGTTTCATCACTTAAAAGGTGATTAAGACTCTGATTGGCGGCGCATTACTCCGGTGTTGCATTGCATGATTCTTCTTGCGGTGTGGCCTTTGGACAAATCACTTTTCTTTTACACAACTTGCCGCATACTCCCGTCTTGTTTATGGGCTTGGTTAGCATTCTTTTAGATGACTACGCGATATAGGATAAGACGGCTCCGACAATTAATTCTGAACAGAGCGTGTATTGCGTAGGTTTTTCCATAGACCGCTTGAGGTTTCAAATGAAGCTGTCTTGAGCATGATTTATCAAGCTAGAAATGCTTGGGATAGGTGCTTATCTGGAATTGGGAAAAGACCTAGACGTAAAGGCGCCAGGAATAGGCTTTGTGGCTTTTCTTATTACGGTGACTGTAAAGTTGACTTAGAGGCTGGTTTTGTAAAAATTCCTAAATTGGGCAGTTTGGCTCGGACTTTATTTGAGAGACGTGCGAGAGCTGCCTGGCCGGCCTATTGTATCAACTTGAATTTCCTAAATTTTTGATTTTAGTAAAATTCCCCAGTTGCTTGAGTTGGGGAATTTTACTAAAATATCCCTATGAGAACACAAACGGTTCTAAATAAGCTTCTAAGGCGGCCTTCTTTTACCGCTGGGGAAGCCTCTGTCCTTGGCATTAGTTCTAGCCTATTAGCCTATTAGCCTATTATGTCAAAATAGGGGTTATTGAGAGGGTATCTCGTGGAGTTTATAGAAATCCCAAATTTGAAAACACCGCACCCTTTGAATGGCAAGACCTACTTGAAACAGCCCAGAGTATTCCCGATGGGACAATCTGCCTAATTTCCGCACTTTCCTACTATGGACTTACTCAAGAAATTCAAAGACAATACTGGATCGCCATCCCTCACGCAGTAAGAAGCATCAAACGACCAAAAACTAAAATCATCCGCCTACGAAATTTTAAACTGGGCCGAATTCCGCTCAATCTCGGCGAATATAAAACTCACGTTTTTGATAAAGAGCGATGTGTGGTTGATGCCTTTAAGAAACTCTCCAAAGAGTCGGCCATGCTTAGTATGTCTGCTGGCTATTAAATGTTGACATCATGTCTTATTTATGAGACATTAAGAAAATCACCATGATAAACATTATCAAACAGTGCAAAAAAGAAATTGCAGTTTTTCCAGAGGAAGTGCGTGAGGATTTAGCCGATGCTCTAGCAAGACTAGAAGAAGGTCACACATTAAGTATGCCCTTATCAAGGCCAATGCCGAGCATCGGAAGAGGCGTTCACGAGCTAAGGTTTCGGGATCGCTCTGGAGTTTATCGAGTTATTTATTTTTTAGCAGGAGCTGGCGTCATTCACTTGCTCCATGGTTTTACAAAAAAGACACAGCAGACTCCGGTTCAAAGTATTGAAATAGCAAAGAGAAGATTAAGAGGAGAGGTGAACTCATGAAAAAAACAAACGGTTCTGAACTAGCAAAACAATTAGGAATATCTCAATCCAAAGGGATGGAAGCAGTTATCAAAGCACAGCTCATTACTGCTATTTTGAAAAATGCCAAAAAAGAGGGACTCACCCATGAAGAACTGGCAAAGCGATCTGGACTCCCTAGAAGTGCTGTAACTGGGATATTATCCGGAAGCCTTCAAAAGGTAACAATTGACAGAGTTCTGAAGCTTCTTGAGGCATCTAATTTAGTCGCCGAAGTAAAAGTAAAAAAGGCAGCGTAAGACGGGGCATCACAGATTATTTTGTCCTTCCCCGTGACTGTGTTGGCACTTATTTCCTGTAAGCGTGAGGCTAAAGTTTTGAATTCTTTCGTATTGGATTTAATGGTACTAAGAATTCACTTATTCCTTTTTGATTGTATTTTTATCCTGCCTTGAAAGATGAAGTCATCAATCTGTTTATAACATTCAGCCTTTGTAGCCCCTTGTGCTGTAAAGATTGGAGATGAGGGAAACATTTCATAGGTAGTTTCTGAACTGTTTTTTGGAGGGGAAGGAGCTTCACGCCAAACGTTTATTGTAACTTTTCCATCTTTTTCATAAATTTCACAATAATTGCCTTTGTAGTGGGCTTCCACTAATATTTTACTCATTCTTCACCTTCTCGGAGTAAGCATCGTGATCTGTGTTTTGAAAAATAATTTCAGAATTGGCCCTTCCTGTAGAAGTCATAGGTAAATACCCTAGTCCTTCCATCGCAGCTTTCACTCTAGTTGCTTCTAACTGAGTCATAGCATTGAAGGTAATAGGCACACCAGCTGGATAGAGTTTTTTGGTAACTTGCTTCATGAAAATTTCAAGCTTTTCTGTCCTGGCTAAGGTTGGGACATCCAGAAGAAAGTACTTTAAGACTCCTGCAAGACCTACAATTGAAATCACAGCAATTAGTGTCTTCATTATGCCATGCAGATGTGAAACTTCACCTTTCAATGCCGCAACTTCCTTCCATAGATCAGTATTTTGTCCATTCCCACCCATACTTGATTCCCTCATCGATAATATTGGCCTATAGAGCATGGCTAGTAAATGGGCAGAAAGTTCCCACTTTTTAGGAAAGAACTCCGCAAACGAGTTTATTGCGCTCTCGTGAGTATTTTTTAGATTTCATTCATTGGCCCAGTACAGTTTTGCCCCGATGCAGCGTGCACAATCGATATCTCTAGCTACTCGGCATTAAAAAGTGGGGCCCAGTGAATGAATC
>JBDSKY010000540.1:0-3212 GCA_039916675.1 Bdellovibrionia bacterium | reverse complement strand
CCCTTTTGAACCGCAAAAACTCACCTAGTTGTTTATTCAGACTATTCATATTTTCCACCTCTTTCCCGACCTTTGGGTAGCAGAGTAGTATCCTAGGATTAGCGAGTTGAGGAAGAAGAATTTTCTTTAGCCAAATACTTAAAGAAAAAAGATTGGGGATCGCCTAAATATTGAAGCGCTACGCCTTCTGGACCCAACACAGGCACGAGATCGGGTGTGAGCGTCTTTGACCGTTCCGGAAGGGCAATCGTATATCCATTCAGGCTTGGAATAAGTTCAGCCAGAGCAGTAAACGACCCAAGAAAAAGTGTGACTATCAAAAGTTTAGAACAGAGTTGAGCTCGCAGATCGGTGCGGTGAAAGACAGCTCGCGCGACAAAGATCCAAAGAATGAATAATGAGGGGATGGAGCAGCGCATGGCGAAATCATTAAAGCCCTTTCCATCTATTTTTTATGATTCCGACACCCACTATAGGAATGAGCCCTAGAGTAACAAAAGGGCTCCAAAATAAACTACCCAGACTGAAAAGTCCAAGCCGAGCGCAAGTTCTGGTTGTCAGTAGTTCGTTCACGATGAGGGACGTGGCTAGCCAGCCTCCGATCGCATGTTGTGGTACCCATGTGATCAAATTTGAATTGGATGAATATTGAAACAAGTATGTACCGGCCCACCACTCGATAGATTCAGCCCCAGTCATCCACTTGCCTTTCATGATGAAAGTACCGATGACATCAAGTCCACCCGCGAAAATAAAAAGAATAAGAACCCACAAGGATCGCTTTCCTACGAGGCGATAGAACCAAACGAGTGATAGGGCGATCCCCATGTAACACCAAAGAAATGAGACTGCATTGGCTGCCAACCAACCGAAGAGTTTTCCAGCTACTGCTGCAGGAAGATAAAACGACAGATAGTAAATAAGTACACTGGAGGGTCCTAACGGATTAGCTGTGCCTTTGTAGAAGGTCGGCCAAGAGCTATAAATGAGATCGTTCAGTATCGCATTATGTTTTTGCCAGTCAAAAGTTTGGCTGCCTATTCCACCCGTACCAGAGAGCGCAGTCCACACTAATGCTATTGCAAGTAGACTGTAGAGAGTGGCCTTGTTAGGAAAAATGAGAGGTCGTTGCGAATCATCTAGATCTAAGTGCATGGTGGGTTGGTAGGTTTTGTAGATGGAAAACAAGAGGAGTCCTGTCAGGGGGATTCCATAAATCAGTTTTAACCAGCCTAGAAAAAAAATGACGAAAGGTAGCGATAAATAGAGGATCGTGACAAAGGAAACCAAGTAGAACTCCGATTGCGTTGACGTTTTATTTCTTGTTTCAATTGATTATAGAGCTGAATTCCATGTTTAATAAACAAAATAAATTTCACGGAGGGGAAATGGCCACATGGTTCTGATAGCAAAAAAAAGTGATTTATATTCTCTGATTGATTGGGCGCAAGAACTCTTAACGATACCGTGGGAAGATCCGGTGAGGGATGAATAGCTCTATAGATAAATGGAACCGAAGGGGGGAGAAGTAAGACAGAGAGGGGAGTGAGGACCTCTCCCGAAAAAATCTGCCAAGCACCAGTAAAAGATTCATCTTGGATGATAACTGGCGGATTCCTCTCGATTAGGAGTTCAATGAAGAAGTGATCGTGCCGGAATAGAGTTATCGAGGATCGTCCCTGGATATGTGTGTTCGTTTGCGGAGGTGCATGTTTCCAGTTTGCATACTGTTCTATGCTTTTAAGATCTAAATGGGGCTATTTTAAATGAGAGCTTCCAAAATATTTCAAAAAGTTCGATGATCAATCTCTTTCAGCTTCTGAAGATAATTCTAGTTACACTTTTCTAGGATATTACATTCACCCCAATCTAGAGAAAATAGTTCGCAACAAGAGAAAACGACTCAATGATCCATCAATCACAAAAGTGACCTTTGCAGAGCTTGGAGCTGGTAGTGATGGTTATATGCGTCGGTCGATTTTATATTTAAAGAAAGAAGACATTCGATGGCTTAAAATTTTAAAACGGGAGACAATTAAGGCAAGTTATAAACTTTTGAACACAAAGTTATTCAAAAATCATCCAATGACAAAAATTCATCGGTTAAATCTAAATTTTCATTTTCCATATCTGCCATCAACTGTTGGACTATATCTCCATTTGAGAATCAATCAAATAATGATCGATAGTGAGGGGCGCGCAGTTTTGGAATCGACGAAATTATTTCAACCTTAGAAAAAGGAAAAACAATTGAGGACCTAATTCTTCAAAGACAATTGCAGTTGGGTGGTTGTTTCTTTTTATCGGAAACGGGTGTGGGCAAGTGGCTGCAGAAGCTTCAAAAAGAAGAGCATCTACCCATCACTATTGAGAAGACTTGTAATCCATTCGAAGAATTTGCTCTCTAGGATGCGCCTACGATCTGAGTCCGAGAACGTCCCAGGCCCAATTCGCGAAAAATCGGTTACGTGGCGGATACCTCGTTTGATGGTGGTCGTGGGAAAATTTTCTCACGAGAAACACGCTGGACTAGTGAAAAAAGTTCTTCAATCTGAAATGGCTTTGCTAGTTTGTAGGGAGTTCCGACTTCCTTAGCAATCCCATCTAGATCAACGTGTCCTGACATGAGGATGATGGGAATCTTTTCAAAACCGCAATTGTGGGCAAACATTCGCAGGACTATTCCCGGGCCACTGAGCACAGGCATCTCGATATCGAGGATCACAATGTCAGGTTTATCCTCATCGACAAGCCGCATTCCATCCTCCCCATTGTGTCCGACACGTACCTCATGTCCATCCATCAGCATTATTTGTTCGAGCATTATGCTGATATCACAATCATCCTCTACTATAAGCACCTTTGCCACATGAAAGCCTAAGCAACTTGGATGCCAAAACTAACTCAGGTCATAAATTCGAGACGGGGTGCAGATCTTGCAGTTTCAACGTTCCGGATGAAGCCAGCACCTCAAAAATATGTCCCAACCCTTCGGCAAATTCTAGGGGCTGGATTTCTCATTTTGACTATTCTTGCTCTCTTTACTGCCTTCGCATTGATCTATTACCCTAAGGAGCTACGAGTCGAAGTAGATAACATTCATCAGATTAATGAAAATCTCCATATGTCTAATTTGCTTACGGCTAATTTATTGAAGTTCGGCAAAAGTGTGAGATTTGAGCTCAACGGACAACAGGAAGGCCTCGAAGCCC
>JBDSKY010000539.1:0-6686 GCA_039916675.1 Bdellovibrionia bacterium | reverse complement strand
GCGGATTTTGCAGCAGCTAAAAACGTGAAAGATCGTTTCTTCGACTCCGAGATCGACGTCTATACGCCAATCTCAAAGGTTCGAGAAATCCTTCTGAAACGTCATCGGGTGAGACTGTCCACCCTGGACTTGAATGAGTCAGCGAGCCGCTCATCAAGTGCGAAAGGCCGAGGAGTAGCGTAAAGATGTTACTACATTTTACTATATTTTTAGGAACAGTGTGAAGACTTCAAAGTCTATGCTAGTGACTAGACTCAAATCATAACATTGCTCCATGAGAAGGGGGCCTTGAGGAGAAGATAAAGAATGCCTAACTCTGAAGATCTGAAAAACGAAGTTCCCAAAGTTCTAATTCCAGAGATTAAGATCCAAACTCGCATCGCAGAGTTAGCCCATGATATCAACCACGACTATCATGGCAAAGAAATCGTAGCCGTCTGCGTCCTCAAAGGCAGTTTTATTTTTTTCTCGGACCTAATTCGGAGTCTAGAGCTTCCGCTGACTTGTGAGTTTCTGGGTGTATCCAGCTATGGAAATAGAATGGTCTCCTCAGGCGAAGTAAAGGTAACACTAGATATCAATGAGCCATTGGAAAACAAGCACGTCATAGTGATCGAAGATATCGTAGACTCAGGCCTAACTCTTTCTTACATTATGGATTCACTCCGTGCCCGCAAACCAGCCTCACTCAAAAGCTGTTCTCTACTCTTAAAGCCCGATTCATTAAAAACCGAAGTCGACATAGATTATTTGGGTTTCAAAATCGGCAAAGAATTTGTGGTAGGCTACGGAATTGATCTAGCCGGTAAATTTAGGGGCTTGCCCTATATTGGGTATCTAGAATACGGACATTAAAAGAGGAGTCTCTTTATGAGTCTGAGGATTAGCTCCAGAGCACCTACTCGAATTGATCTCGCTGGGGGAACTCTGGATATTTGGCCCCTTTATCTATTTGTCGCTAATCCAATAACGGTCAATTTGGGCATCAACCTCTATGCAGAAGTTACACTAGTTCAAGGCTCCGCTGCGTCACAAGCTGACACCCAAGGCTATGTCACACTAAAATCTGTAGATCAAAAATTGGAAATTAAACTGCCGTGGAAGGCCTTTGCTTCCGGTGAAGCCCCCGTCCTTCCTCCTGGATTAGAACTTCATTACAAACTGCTAAGGTACTTCTTAGAGAAGAAAAGGACCCAGGGATCACTCAATTTTAATAAAGAATTTAGCAAGAACCTCCTTCTTTCAACAACCGCTAATAGTCCAGCCGGAGCCGGCCTTGGAGGATCTTCTACTCTAAGCATCGCAATGGTCGGTGCGCTCTCGAGCTGGGCTTCCTTAAATTCGAACGAAAATGAAGATAACCTGGAAGTAAATCTGGAAGATATAAAGACCCTCGATCCCGCGAAAGATGGACAAAGCTTTATCGACGTAGTTCGGGATGTAGAAACTACCGTCATACGCGTGCCCGCAGGCCTTCAAGACTACTACGGGGCCATGTACGGTGGCCTTCAAAGTTTACATTGGGGTATCGGCACCCACGACCGAGAATACCTACCTGAAAATTTAATCTCTGAGCTCCAAGACCGAATTCTCCTCTTTTATTCAGGTAAATCCAGAAATTCAGGAATAAACAACTGGCTTCTTTTCAAAGACTTCATTGATAATAAGAATGAAGTAAGAGCCAAATTTGAAAAAATCTCAACTGCCACTCACTACCTCAAAAAATCGCTCCTAGAGCGCGATTGGGCAAAAGTGGGGCAAGCCATCGCTCAAGAATGGGAAGTGAGAAAAACACTTTCACCTGAAATTACCACGCCGGAAATCGACATCGCTTTTGCAGCGGCAAAACAACTTGCGCCCGTCTCAGGAAAGATCTGCGGTGCTGGGGGTGGCGGTTGCTTCTTTATTTACCTTCCTACGGAAGCCTCTGACGAACGGACCTTGCTAAAATCGAGAATTGAGGCTCTTTTTGCAGAACAAAAAATGCAAAGACTCGAGTTCCAAGGAGTTTCTCGAGGTCTGGAAATCACCCTACATCGTGAATAGGTTTAAATTGCGAGGTTGGAATATTGTGACGAAAGAAAACTGTGAGTGAAGGAAAACGCTACTTAGGATTAGAACTAGCCGGCGCCAAGAATCAAAAAACTTCACTCGCCGTCATAGAATATTATCCTCGAGCCAACAAAATATTCCTTCGCGACATCTTTGATAAAATCATTCCCCAAGATCCCCATTCCTCCCATTCCTACCAAACCAGCGATGAAGCTCTAGTCGAACTCATCTCGGGCCTAAATCCCGGAATAGCGAAAATGGGAGTAAACATCCCACTCGACCTCCCACCGTGTATTTCATGTAGTAAAAAACATTGTCCCTACCCACCCAACTGCATAGTGTCCGAAGTGAAATGGATGAGAGGATTGGCAGAAAAATTTCATAAAAGCGGAGACCGCAGCTCAAAAGTGAAAGAAATTACCCCTTACACTCAGCGTCCAGCCGAACTTTGGGTGCGCTACAAAGTCCTACCTACACTTCCTGAAAGCCTGGTCTTCGAAATCGATGAGGCCTTAGGTGGAAATAAGGCCCCTTTAACAGCGAGGATGCACTTTCTCACTCGTCATTTAAGGGCGATTCAAATGATAGAAATCTGGCCCAAACTAAGTGTCGCGATTTTGGCTCGCCAGTTAGCAATCCCCGAGAGAGTTATCTCCACCTATAGACATCTAGAGACGGGAATAGATGCTCGAGAAGAAATCCTTCTCCAACTAATCACAAAGAATGAACTTTTTATCTATGACGGAGATATGAAAAAGCTATGTCAGAGCCTAGCCGCATTTGACGCCTTCATCTGCGCTTTTACAGCACTTTTAGCAGACCAGAACCAATGCGTGAAAACACCAAAAGGCTTTCCTACAGCCGCGGGATGGATCCATTACCCTATTAATACACAGTAACTTTTCATGTAATTAACTTAAAACATATAATAACACAAAGCCAGTGACATTAAGACAGCAACGTGATACTCACCTTTTTTGAATTATCGAATTCAGCTCACTAAAATTCACCTCAGGAGAAAATGGTGAGAACGGCCTTAAAAACAGACAATTTCATGCAAGCCAATTTGGCGCTCGAAAGGACAATCAAAAGTCTGAACCGAGTTTCGATGAAAACGGAAAGAGCCAGACAAGACTCTTCGCACCTCATGCGTATTGGTGACCGACTGAGCTCATCACTGGAATATGATATTAACTTATCTCGAATCGCCCAATTGATAATTCCCTCGCTGGGAGATTGGTGTTTGATAGAACTCCTGAATTCGGACGGAACTCTAAACATAGCTCAAGTAGCATATTCGAATGCCAATATTACGGGCTCTGTGGGGAGAGGAATTAGCAGGCTTAACCCCAATCTTAATTCAATTAAGATCCGCGATGCCGTCATAAAAAGTGGCAAATCCAAAATAATCCCTCGTGCCAATCGGAATATTTCGCTTGAAGAACCTAATTTAAAGCTGAAGATTATTCCTCGTTCAGCAATGTTCGTACCTCTATTAATACGTGAAAGAGTTATTGGAATCTTTACCTTACTACTTGATGAGTCAGATCGAAATTTTAGTAGAGATGACTTAATATTAGCAGAGGAGATTGCTCATCGTTCGGCCATAGCTTTGGACAATTCAAGACGCTATACTGAAGTTAAAGCCGCCATTGCCGAACGCGACGAATCGCTATCGGTCATTTCACATGAACTCAAAACCCCTTTGACCGCACTCAGTCTTCAAAACCAGTTTCTCCTAAAGATTATTCCTACTCAACAAATGGGAACACCCCTATGGAATAGAATTCGGTCGATCCTGCAATCCTCGCTTCTCTCTATTAAGCAATTAGATTACCTCATCAAAAATTCGCTGGATCCTTCGAAGTTAAACTACGAACGGCTCTCTATAACTCGCTCCAAAGTAAATTTAACTGAAATTATTTATGATATTATTTTGCGCTGTTCAAACCAATTTCAGGAAGCCAATTGTCAGGTAAAGACAAATTTACCAAAAGAATGTTTTGGATACTTTGATCGTCCTCGAATAGAACAAGTTTTTACAAACTTATTGATGAACGCGACAAAGTATGCCGCAGGCAAACCCATTTCAATTACGCTGTACGATCTGGGTACTCCCGTGGAAATCCGAATCCAGGACTCAGGAAAAGGGATTTCTTTGGAAGACCAGAGAGATATTTTCCTTAAATTCAAGCGAGCTCCAAATGTCGTAGGAAAAATCGAAGGACTGGGGCTGGGATTATATATCGTAGAGAAAATTATACGAGCTCATGCTGGGACTATTCGCATTGAATCTAGCCCGGAAATGGGCACCACCTTTGTGATAACTATTCCCAAGAAAATACCACTCACAAATCAGAATGGGCAATCTTATGCGTAGCCCTGCAGGTCCTTCGACAATTCAAGATACTCTAGAGCGAATTCAAGTCACTTTGAATTTCAGCCCTGAGGAATTTCTTTCGATCCTTGAATTGAACCAACGCGATTACGACCAGGTTCTTTCTGGCGAGCGCGCCGTCTCTTCCTCATTAATTTCTCGACTTGCCGAACAGCTGGATCTTTGCCCAAATAATATTCTTTCTGGAAAGATTGATTTTAAAGCATTGTCGGCCCATTTCTCTGGAAATCCAACCTTGCTACCGGAGAGATATGCCTTTGCGGCTCTCAGTAGGAGAAGAACTTCAATTCACCTTCTCAATACCATTGAATTAAATTATGGCTGGCGTACGAGAGAGAGAATCATCCGGCAACTTCAGGTCAACGAGTCTATCCTTTCCTCCCCAGATGCCCCCATTAGCATGAGGTTTCCTCTGGATCTTTTTGAAATTATCCAAACTCTGGATCGACGGAAAAATGTTATTTTCGAAATGGGCCGGGGCTATGTGTCCACCAACTACTATTCTAAGCTTGGGGAACTTTACAGGGGCCTCTCCAGCCCCAAAAAACTGTATGAGCGAACTTTCCCTTACCTTGCAAGTATTTATTATGAGACCAACACCATTTATCGACTGATGAAACTCTCTGATTCCCACTGTGTTATTGAAGCAACACCTAATCCCCAGCTTATAGAAGCGTTCAAAACCAAATTCATTGGGAGCTTGGGTGCCTGCCAGCAGAAATTGGGAGCATTCGCATCGCTGCCGCTCTATCACTCTCTACCTCTCGCAAAAATCCACGAGACCGCTTGTATACACAAAGGAGATCCGAGCTGCCTATTCCATGTTGATTTTGAAATTCCGACGCAGATCAAGAAACTTCGAAGAAAATCCAAATCCAGAACCCTAGCCTCATAAGCTTATGCAGCCTTCTGCTTCTGTTTAAAGTCTGTAGTTGGAAAAAGCTCCTTAGCAATAATAGTCTGCTGAACAAAAGTAGGTCCTTCCAGAATTTCATAAAGCTTAGCATCCCGATACAGACGCTCGATTTCAAACTCTAATGTATAACCCCACCCAGCATGAAGCTCCAATACTCCTCCGGTAAAATTAACCACTGCCCGTCCAGCTAAGAGTTTAGCCATACTTGAGAGCTTCATCTGATAGTTACCTTCATCCCAACCTTGAGCGGCTGCCAGAGTGACGTACCATGCCGCAGTCATTTCAGCATGAAGCTGGGCCAGGAAACACCGGATGGTGGGTTGCTCAATAAGAGGTTTTGAATATAAAATTCGCCTTCCTAGATGTTCCCTAACTAATTCAGAGGCTCTTTCACAAAGACCGATGGCCGAGGCTGCCAAAATCGTGCGGCTTTTTTGAAGGGTTTGACCACTAATTTTGAATGCATCGCCCTCTTTTCCTATTAAATGGTCCGCTGGTATAAAAACTTTATCAAAAAATACCTCACTCGTATTGGAGTCACGCTGGCCCATTTTCCTTAACGGCTTTCCAGTTGATATGCCCTGGGAATGGGCTGAGGCATAAAATACAGACATTGATTTCCTAGGATCTTCAACTCCTTTTATTTTTGCTACGATGACCAAATGATCAGCGTAGTTTGCATTAGTAATGAAACACTTACTTCCGCTTAAAACATATCCACCTGTCACACGTGTCGCGGTAGTTTTGATCGAAAGGACATCACTGCCAGAGTCGGCTTCAGTAAAACAAAGACTCGCAAACGAAAACTGGCCAGCAAGCTTCGTCAAAACATCCTTTTTCAGGGCATCACTTCCAAACTGAAAAATTGTCACAACCGCTGCCATATTTGCGGCATAGGACGTAGCCATTCCAGGAGAACCAAATGCAATCGCTTTCAATACATGACAAAGATCTACTGTCGAGACTCCTGCACCTCCAAATTCGGAGGGTAAAAACGCCGTCCAC
Organism: Bdellovibrionia bacterium; assembly: GCA_039916675.1. Taxonomy (GTDB): domain Bacteria; phylum Bdellovibrionota; class UBA1018; order UBA1018; family UBA1018; genus JBDSKY01. The sequence goes on along the minus strand of JBDSKY010000539.1, from coordinate 315 downwards.
CACCCGAGATCAAACAATTCCTTGTAGAGATTTAGAGGAATTGTAAGAGAAGCATCTCTCTCCGCCGCTCCCGGAATCACGCGATTTCTAATGAATTCTTGTAAGGGACCCAAATTAAAGAGAGGTTGATTCATTTTAGGCCGCCACTTTCTTAGCACCCATTCGGGTCGAAGCAGTAGGATCAGAAATTTCGAGACGATTTTTCCACAGACTTTGGAAGCGCCCGGCACTAGAAATTGCTTGATCCGAGAACTGCTTTAAATGCATTAATACCGTATATTCGTTGGGAATTACTGGAGTGATAAAAGGAGAGAG
>JBDSKY010000538.1:0-3919 GCA_039916675.1 Bdellovibrionia bacterium | reverse complement strand
TAAGGGCATCGCAGGGGTCGTATTCATAAGAAATTGAAACCGGGATAATGTTGAGTCCTTTGATGCGCTGGAAAAACTCACCCTCGCCTGCCATTGTAAGCATCTTCAAAATACCGCTTTGAGTCTTATCGTTGCCGTCTTTAGCTCTACCTTCTCTTTGGGCAATCCAGACAGAGTCAATATTCTGATTAATCTGCTCGTAAATGTAAGTAGAGAGGGCAAAAGAAAACTTTAAAAGTTCTCGAGGCGGAAGGTTTCTTTGTACAGTGACTCCTTTATTCATTTTGACAAGGTCTATAACAAGAGGATGAGTAAGGAGGTTGTCCCCCAGGCAAATCTTTGGAGTTCCGTAACCGCGAATATAGAGACTATTGGTCAAGAAAGCCGGATCACAAATAATGTCCCGATGGTTGGAAATATAAAGACACTTCTTATTAGGATCGTGCTGAGTGAGACCTGAAAGGGTCAGCCCTTTAGAGGTCGAGTGCAAAATCGTATCGACGGCGTCTGAAATAATAGTGCCTTGAAAGTCTTTTATGCTTTCAATCGTCTGAAGGACTTGGATAAACTCTTCAAATCGCCTATTTGGATAAAGTGCCTTAAAGATTAAGGGTAGGGTTGGAAGCTCTCGTATGCGGATTAGACCCTGAGCAAATTCGGCACTAGAATACGGTTCAATACTTTTAAAATCCAAATTCCCTTTGACCACCACATTCGGGACGATACTCGACTTTAGGGCAAACTGCCACAGAATCATAGGGGGGTGGTGCCATTTTGGCGCTATTTTAGCGTCCCAATCAAATAGAAACTTGGGTATAGTCGCCCTATGAAACCGAATTTGCAGAAAAAAGTATTAGTTACGGGAGCTCAAGGAGCGTTGGGATCTGAGATCGTGGATAAATATCTAAATGCCGGATGCAAAGTTTTCGGTACCTATTTTAATCAAACTCAGGAACAACCAGCGTCGCGTGAGTCCTTGGAATGGATTCATGTGGATTTGACCGATTCTCGTTGGGTCACTAAAATTTTTGGTGAGCGAAGTGGATTCGATACCTGGATTCACTGCGCTGGGGGCTTCCGATTTAGCACTGTCGAACAAACCACCGTAGAGGACCTCGATTTCCTGCTCAACCTAAATCTGAAATCGGCGTTTTACTTAGCTCGCGAATTGGTACCGGGAATGAAGAAGAAAAATTTTGGTAGAATTGTCTTCGTAAGTTCTCGAGCTACCTTAGGGGCAGGTGTTGGAATGGCTGCCTATGCTGCTTCGAAAGCTGGGTTGAATGTTTTGACCGCAGCGTTAGCTGAAGAAGTGAAGGCCTTTGACATCACCGTAAATTCAGTTCTGCCCACCGTGATTGATACGTCGGTGAATCGTAAAAATATGCCGAATGAAGATTTTTCAAAATGGGTATCACCTGCACAATTAACCGATATTATTTTTTCACTTACCACTCCCTGGGGAAATCCGATTCACGGCGCTTTAATTCCTGTTTCAGGACGGCTTTAATATGAAAAAGAATGTATTTAACGTCACGCTCGCGGATATTCAGGAAGCTAAAAAGGTACTGCATGATTATTTGCAGCCCTCTCCCTTGTTGTTTAATCCTTGGCTCAGTGAAGCCATGGGGTGTGAGATCTATCTGAAGTTGGAAAATATGCAACCTATCGGGTCTTTCAAGATCCGCGGAGGCACTTATAGGATCTCAAAGTTAACCCCCAAACAAAAGAAAATTGGAGTGATCGCTGCCAGTGCCGGAAATCATGCCCAAGGTGTAGCTTGGGGCTCAAGAAGACTAGGCAGTAACGCCGTCATTGTTATGCCTAAAACAGCTTCGCTCGTGAAGGTTCAGAATACCAAAGCCTTAGGTGCCGAAATTATCTTGGAAGGTATGAACTACGATGAGGCTTTTGCTTTCGCAAAGAAAATGAGCGAAAAAACCGGACGCGTCCTAATTCATGCGTTTGAAGACGAAGCAATTGTTGCAGGGCAAGGCACCGTGGCGTTGGAAATCTTAGAACAGCTTCCAGATGTTGATTTTGTCGCAGGACCTGTAGGAGGCGGGGGTTTGATGGCCGGCGTTGCCATCGTTTTCAAAGCGCTTCGACCTCAAACACAGATCGTAGGTTGCCAAGCGGCGCGGGCTTCTTCAATGATTCAATCTATTCGCAAAGGCAAAGCTGTAGTTCTCGATTCGGCGAATACTTTTGCAGACGGAATAGCCATAATGCGGGCCAGCGATAAGATCCGCAAGCTATTGACAGGTAAAGTAGATCATTGGATAGGAGTCGAAGAGGACGATCTGGCAATGGCAGTTCTTACCCTTTTAGAGAAAGCCAAAATAATGACCGAGGGATCGTGCGCCGCTCCACTCGCTGCATTGGACCAAATCAGGAAGAAAATTCAGGGGAAAAAAGTAGTTCTCATTATAAGTGGTGGAAATATCGACGTCAACTTGTTGTCTCGTGTAATTGATCGAGGCTTAATTCGAACCGGGCGGAGAATTCGTCTGAACGTGTTAATCTCGGATCGTCCCGGATCCCTCGCCCAACTTACGGATCTCATTGCTAAACAAGGTGCAAATATTTTACAAGCAATCCATGATCGCAATGAACCCTCAACCCAGATTGGGGAAACTGAGGTAGCTCTAACTCTGGAGACGCGAGGGCGGGAGCACAGTGCACAATTGCTGAAAGTCTTGAAAGAGAATGTACTCCGATTGGAGCTGAAGCTTTAGTAGGCAATTTTGTCCCTCAGGCGAGCTAGGGGCTTATAGCCTGAAACTCCGTTCAAAATCCCTTGTCCGGTCGCTTGAAAATATTATCAAGTTGGCACTACGTGCAATGGAATTAAAAAGGATAGAATAATGATAGATGAAAAATATTTTAAAAAATTTATCTATGAATGTTCTATTAGCTTCCTTATTTCCCCTTTCACTAATCGGGATTAGTTGCAATAGCGAGCCTACGGCCACTACGCCAGCGGTTCCACCGCATCCGAGTGCCGCCTGCGCGCCGTTGAAGACATCTACGGGTGCTGGGGCCTTGGGAACTGCCAAAGTATTTTTTCCCGATCCCATAGTTAGGTCTGGTGATCCCGGCCTGTTACCGGTTTCGGTCAAGTTAGATGATTACCTAGAAGCTGTGCAATTATCCCATCTCAATGGAAGCGGAGTGCTTAAAGGTACACATATTGAAGTGCTCAACGGGATAAAGTGTGAGTACAAATTTGGGGCTTTTGATGCAAAAAACCAATTCACCTTCTCACACAGTGACTGGCGATTCCAGGAGGCGATGGCCTATTATTTCGGGGATACCTATCAAACTTATTTGGAATCCATCGGTTACTTAAGGGCTGGAGGCTTTGGGCAATATCGAGAGTTATCCTCAAGTTATATTCCCGATCCAGTTCAAATTGTTGCTCACTGTGAATTGAATGATAACGCCTACTTCATCAGAGGGACAAATTCAGCCGGGAAAATGATAGAGCAAGTTTGTTTAGGTGATTCAGTGCGGACGCCAGGAGCTTTTTATGGAGATGATGCAATTGTAACTTTGCATGAATTGCAACACGCAACTACCTCCGATAGTTACTCTCCCACTCAGGATCTCAATCAGCTTTTTTACGATGAGGCCGGATCGCTGAATGAAGCGGTTTCAGATGTAATGGGCCTCATTTATACAGCGGATAAGCTTGACGATAAATTTGATCCACGAGTCTTCAGTCGGTGGGCTTTGGGTACTTTTGATCCGAAGGGGAGTCATTTGCGCGGAGCTCATAAGTGTCCAGTTTATGATTCCCGCTATCCGAGTTGTGACGGCTTTCCAGGATTTTCAATACCTCAGGGAAGCAATAACAATCAGACTACGATCAGTTATGTCTATCCTGACGGAATGGGATGGCCCTACCCGACAAGTC
>JBDSKY010000537.1:0-3107 GCA_039916675.1 Bdellovibrionia bacterium | reverse complement strand
GATACCGACAACATCCTTCCAATAAGCACTCGGCAATCAAAACCAGACCCAAAATTATAAAGAGTTCTGAGTAATAACTACTTCCAGTAATTTTAAGAGGTCATCCACATGAATCGGTTTTTTCACCATTGCCAAATGATGCGCCCTAGCAGTTTCTTCCGCATTGGCAGCCGCCGACATAATAATAATTGGAATTGATTTCAAATCAGAAACATCTTTAATGATTTCGAGAAATGCATAACCCGAACAAACAGGCATCATCAAATCCAACAAAATAGCGTCAGGCTTTCTCTCACTCTCAGTAAGGAGAGAAATAGCTTGGAACCCATCACTAGCCACTTGAAAAGCAAAACCTTCCAGATCTAAAAGCTCGCTAAGACTCTCACGAATACTAACATCATCCTCGACGATAAGAATTAGTCCTTTATTCATCAACTGCGCCAGAAAGTGGAATTTCAATAGCAAATCGGGAGCCTTCCCCTAAAGCACTCTCCACTTTTACCTTTCCTTGATGAGCCTGCACTATCCCTCGGACGATATAAAGACCAAGGCCCAAGCCACTCACCTCATTGGCGCATATAGCTCGCTCAAATCGTTCAAAAATACGTTGCTGATCCTCTTTGGCAATACCTATCCCCTGATCTTGGACTGAAAGGAAGGCAGAACCCTCCTTTTGTTCCACCACAATTGATATAGGCTTTGATTTGCCATATCGCATTGCATTGGTAATTAAATTGATCAGAACCTGTTCTAAACGAAACTTATCCCAAGTTCCAATAATGCCTGGAGCTGCAGAGGTAGTTACAGAACACCCTGCGTCTTTTAACTGATTTGAAAGTTGACCTAGCACTTCAAACACGAGCAGGGAAAGATCCATCTTTTCAAGATTGAGATGCAATTTTCCACTGGTCAAGGTGGTAATATCCAACATGTCGTCAACAAGTCGAACCAACCGTTCAATTTGAGAGTTAAACCGACGCATTCGTTCTTGGACCACCTCAGGTTCATAAACAGAAGTATCACCCTTCTTGATACGCTTCTGGACGATCTGAAACTGAAGACTTAAAGAACTTAAGGGAGTTTTAAATTCATGGCCGCAAATACTCATCAATTCTTCTCTCGCCTTAACTAACTTATGCAGCTCAGTCTCTACTTGCTTCAACCTTGTGATATCTTGAAAAGCCAACACAATCGTATCTGGGTGCCCATACATTGCAGGAAGAGTTTCAGCTGCAACAACAACATTGAACTTCCCTGCTGGCGTTTGCAAAATGATAGTTTCATCTCTGACTACTTCACCTCGGACAATTTTAGCGCTCAAGCTATTTCCGCTAACAAGCAAATTGCCTTCGTCGTCCCTAGGTTTAAAAATTTGATAATACTCTCTGCCCGACTTGCTCACCGGATTCTTAACCCCGGCTAGTTTATTTCCGGCCTCATTCGTAAATATAATATTTCCAGAGCCCGGTTCCAAAAAAGTTAAAGCAATCGGAACCGCATCCAATGCCGCCTGAAGCCATTTCTGCTGATTTTCGATTGCTTTTTTTGCTTCAATCTCCTGAGTGACATCAAGTATAAAACTTATTAAACCATTAATCTTGCCATTGTCGTCATGAGTAGGCTGTACAACAGTGTTGAAATGTCTCGTAGTTGCGCTTCCATTTTTATTCCAATCCTTAGTCAATGGGTATTCTGATGCAGAAAATGCTTTCCCAGTTGTATAAACCAAATCCATGGTCTTTAGGGACTGACTAAAATTAGGATCGGAACTAAATGCTTCATAAAAGGATTTACCGATCACGTTAGGATATTCAACTAAGTTTTTTAATGCTGCAACATTTATAAAATCAATGTAATGTTCCGGACCACGAAAGATCATTATTTGCGAGGGGGCTTCCATAAGCAATCGCTTTAAATTCTCTTCTTTAGTCTTTTGCTCGTGGATATTTGTTGCTGTGCCAAGACGCTTAAATACTTTTCCAGAGCCGTCCTTAAAGCTTACCACTTTTACAAGATACCACCTGTAATCTCCGCTAGCAGTTCGGAAGCGACATTCAAATTGAGTAAGCTCACCCGTGCTTAAAAATTGATCTTGAATTTTTCTAACACCATTCTGGTCGTCAGGATGTATGATGATCCACCAATCAAGAATGACCTGCACTCGCGAGTATCCAAGGTCTTCGTACCATTGATGGTTAAAATAAATTTCATTAGTTTCTTGGTCTATAATCCATGCGGCCAAGGGTATGAGATCAACAAGACTTCGAAATAAATTTTCAACCTCTGCTAATTTCACCCTTGCGGCTACTTGATCTTCAATATCAGTAGCGGTCCCCCAGTAACCTAAAATGACACCTGACTTATCTTTGATGGGAACCAATTTTCCCATATGCCACCGATACGACCCCCCATGTTTCTTTAACCGAATCTCAATTTCAAAGGCTTTAAATCCTTTTCCTGCCTGTTCCCAAAGTACTACTACCTTTTTTAAGTCATCCGGATGAACTGCAGCGTATGGATCAAGGCTGGGGTTCCAATTTAAAACATCGTAACCCGTATAGTCAAACCAGCGTCGATTGAAACAGGACAGCTTCCTGTTCTCGTCGAGAATACAGGCAATCTGAGGAAAAGCATCAGTAAGGACCCTAAACTGCCCTAGATCATACTGCTGAACAGTCTCTAAATTCGGTTGCATAGATAATCACTTATTAGCTCGTTTCGTCAAATAATTCGCTTTATTTTCAAACAAAAGTTAAGCTCTTTCGCTTTTAGTCGAATCAAAACTACTCAATCAGCAAAGAGCGAAAAGCCCAAATAACAAAATTCGGCAGAACCCTGCTCTAAAAACCCAACTCTCTCTCCACAAAGTCCTCTACTCATGTTAAGATAGAGACTTCGGGGACGTTCTGGCTTCGACGGGAGTATTGAAGTCCCGGATGCGTGTCGAGGATGCCATCGGCCTCGTAAAAAAATGGCAAAATGTAATTGGCAACGATTACGCAATGGCTGCTTAATAGTTAATTCTATTTAAGTTCCACGTTTTTCACGGCTTCGCCCACTAGCTGGAAAAAAACGTCATTAATGTGGGCTAGCCTCTCATCTCTTGC
>JBDSKY010000536.1:0-5267 GCA_039916675.1 Bdellovibrionia bacterium | reverse complement strand
GCGGATTTTGCAGCAGCTAAAAACGTGAAAGATCGTTTCTTCGACTCCGAGATCGACGTCTATACGCCAATCTCAAAGGTTCGAGAAATCCTTCTGAAACGTCATCGGGTGAGACTGTCCACCCTGGGCTTGAATGAGCCAGCGAGCCGCTCATCAAGTGCGAATGGCCGAGAAGTAGCGTAAAGATGTTACTACATTTTACTATATTTTTAGGAACAGTGAGGAAAGCATGGCAAAATTATCAGTGATTATTCCCGTCTACAACGAAGAGCCCCAGCTTAAAAATGTCGTAGAAGCACTCATGGGGACGGAGTGGCCCGTTGAACGGGAGTGGATTTTTGTGGATGACTGCTCTTCAGACAAAAGTCTCGAAATATTGAAAACTTTGCAAGTCCGGTTTTCTTTCTTAATTGTGGAGCAAGGTATTAATCAGGGAAAAGGCGCTGCAATAATTCGCGGAATAAAAGAAGCATCAGGCGACTTTATCATGATCCAGGATGCAGACTTTGAATATGACCCTCGAGACATCCCGAGTCTCCTGGAACCGCTTTTAGCGGATAAAGCGGACGTTGTTTTCGGAAGCCGTTTTAAGAAAAGCGCTTATCAAGTCCATCGCACCTATCATTACTTTATTAATCGGTTTTTGACTGTTTTGAGTAATCTTTTTTCCGGTATCTATCTAACCGATATGGAAACTTGCTACAAAATTTTTCGCAGTGAATTAATTCAGGCCATGAATTTAAAATCACAGCGTTTTGGCTTTGAAGTCGAAGTCACGGCTTATGTCGCAAAGACCCAAGCTCGAATTTTTGAATTACCCATTTCTTATTTTCCGCGAACTCGCCTGCAAGGTAAAAAAATTAACTGGAAAGATGGTGTTGCAGCGCTATTCCATTTAGTTCGCTTTAATCTGTTCACTACCGTTGACGAGGCTTTCATAAAAAAGATTCCTCGAATTTATGAGTAAGATTTCAGACCGTGCTCAACTTGCGGTGCTGTTTAGTATCCCGATCTGGGTTGCCCTTTTTGTTTGGCTTTCTCCACTGTCTTTTATTCCTGTTCCTTGGCCAGATGACTCCGCATTCTATTTTGTAGCGAAGTCTCTTTTCAGTTGGCCCCCCCGTTGGGTCATGTTGCCACAAGCGCCCTTTGAACCCACTTACCGGATCTTCAATTTTAATACGATGCCGCTCTACCCTATTTTAATTGGGCTCGGACGATTCTTAGGTATTGATGGGAGCTTCTTGCTCAAGGTCTGGCCCCTGGGGGCGTGGGCCTTGACAGGCAGCTACTTTGTTTCTTTGATTTACCGACGCGGACTTCCCTTTGGCTTATGTCTTATTTGGGTCTTGGCCTTCTCGCTCGACCCCGAACTCCGCTGGGCTTCCGTTTTAGTGCGACCGGAATCTTTGATTGGGTTGTTTGGTATCATTCTCGTTTCGGGCCTCACGTTAGGATTCCCAAAACGCTTCGCTCCAACTCGACTCTGGGATCCTGTGGCTGCACTACTTGCTCTAAGCGCCTACTCACACTTCAATGCTATTCACTTACTCTTCCCAGTGATTTTTACCTTTGGGAGAAATCCGAAGCGTTTGTTTGAAATTGGAGCCAAAACTTCTCTTTACCTAGCTCCGTGGCTTCTTGCCGTACTTTTGCATTGGAATCTTTTTAAAATTCAGATGATTACCCAATGGACAAGGCTAGCAGTTCCCAACAACTGGCTGGACAATCCTTATCTAGCAATAAGTAGCTTATTTCAAAACTTAGGAAGCCCTGAGAAATGGCCTGACATGACGGGTTGGGCATCAGTAGGAATGTGGCTTTTAATTATTTCGGCTTATGTTTCTACGCTACTCTCACTCATGTCGATCGCTAGAAACAAGAAAGTCGCAATTTCAATCATTCCGGCTTTTGGTTGGATTATAGGTGCTGCTTGGATTTGGCATTCAAAACCAGAGGTTTGGTTCGTGTACTATCTCCATGTGGCCACATGGTTTTTTGTGGGGATTGCCGCATTAAAATTTTGGAAATTTAGGAATTCTATCCGTATCCCAATCTTGGGCTTATTGTTTTCTACTACGGCGGCTATAACTTCAATTTTTCTATATGTCGATGTTGATCAAGCAGTCCGACTTGAAAAAACAGAGAGCTGGCATTGGAGTACTTATTACGATTTTGTAAACTGTATCGATAAAAAGCTTACCGAACTCCATACAAAGAAGGGCTTGAATCAACCATTCTCAGTTTGGGATCCCACTTTTCCTGATGTCACCATCGAACTATCAAGAAAGCATCCTACCTGGGAATTAACGCGAACCAATGATTTCATAAGCCGAAGCGGCTTGGCTGTGCAACATGGGCGGGATGTAGACGCGGTGGTAGTCACAGAAATATTTCAAGAAACCGAAAGGTCAATTTCAGCCGTGGCTGAGGATGTACCCCACCTTCAGTCAGAATGGATGCACTTTAGACCTTATTTCCTAAATGTTCTTTGGTCGAGTCCGGGATGGAAACCTAATCGTTATGTCTGTCAGCGCGGGAGGTGGCAGGCCTTTATTTTTATGAAAACCTATGGGGCCTCGGACTCCAATGTGTTGGGACAGGGTTCAATTTTTGATAGTCAAAAAGCTCGGTAGAGCGCCTGGAGGCAAGCACGAACTCATGATAAGAATTGGATGCTTCAGGCCGCCTTGTCGGCGGTCGCTGTACCCGCCCGGATAAAGGAAAGCAGATCAGCGTTCAATTTTTCCTGATGTGTCTGCGCCAGGCCGTGAGGCGCACCCGGATAGACGATCAGTTTCGCATTTCGAACGAGCTTGACCGAACGCATGGCCGAAATTTCGATCGGAACAACCTGGTCGTCGTCTCCATGAATGATCAAGGTCGGCACGTCGAATGCTTTCAAGTCCTCTGTGAAGTTCGTCTCAGAGAACTGCTCTATGAAATCATATTCGGCTTTAACCCCGCACATCATGCATTGAAGCCAGAAAAAGTTAATGATGCCCTCCGAGACTTTTGCTCCTTCGCGATTATAACCGTAAAACGGTATGGCAAAATCCTTGAAGTATTGCGCGCGATTTGCCGCGATGTTTTTACGACCCTCGTCGAAAACTTCGCGTGGAATTCCTCCAGGGTTTGATTCACTCTTTATCATGAGGGGAGGGACCGCATCGACCAAAACCACCTTGGAGATGCGCTTGGTTCCATGCCGCCCGATGTAGCGGGTGACCTCGCCTCCTCCTGTCGAGTGGCCGACCAGGATTGCATCCTTTAGATCGAGGCGTTCTATCAATACGGCCAGGTCATCAGCGCACTGGTCCATAGTATTTCTTTCCCAGGTCTGAGAGGAGCGGCCATGTCCGCGGCGGTCATGAGCGATTACCCGATAGCCATTCTGAAGTAGAAAGAGCATTTGACCATCCCAAGCATCGGAGGAGAGGGGCCAGCCGTGTGAAAATACTACAGGCTGTCCTGAGCCCCAGTCTTTGTAGAAAATTTGAGTACCATCTTTGACCGTAATTATGCTCATAGCCGTGCGCTCCCGATCAGTAGAATTGAAATTGTTTCCTAGCCCGGATGCAAAAACGCCACCAAAGGGGAAAACCAGAATTCTTTCCAGAGTCCGCGCATCCCCGAAGCCGTTTAGTTCACGATCGCTTGACGATCAATTCACCAGGGATTGACGTAGGCCCACTAAAACCCTGTCCCTTATCGATTCAATACCTTGGCAACGATATAAGCACTCCCCAACGCTTTAACGAAAGCGGCCAGTGCCCAGCAAAGGCTGATCGAAATCGGAATAGGCAGATAGGAATAGGTCGCGATCTGGGGCATGGCCATAACTAATCCAAGGCCGAAACCAAAAGGCACTGCTTTTTTACACCCTTTGTCAATTCCGACAATAGGGTAAAAGAATGCTACCGCCATAGAAAACAGAAACTGACTCAAGAGCATGACCACCATGTTGGATTCTGCCTGGGGGCGCCAAACGGAATTCGTTGCATCATACATACCCTTCATAAGAAATCCGTGAACTATACACTCGAACACGAACACAAAAACAAACGCTGCGAGACCTCCCAGCGCCATACCTTTCATCATCTTGCTGTTTTCACTCATCACCATTCTCCGTTCATGGTTCTAAATACATTTTTGACAGTTAAATAATTTTACATAAGAACAAAGGAAAATCGACATAAAAGAAATTTCAGAAAATAACTCCGAACTTCGGCATCCGAACTTTGTTTAATAACTGCCAATTCGACTCTAGTTCGATTTTTATTGAATCGTTTTCGAAAATAATCGAGATTGAATGGCAATCAATTCATAGAAAAACTAGCTCGGAGAGTTTGGAGTTATTTCGTAAGGGGGCTGGTCATTTTGCTGGGATACCACCCTAGCAGGGGTGAGTTTCTTCCAAGTTAACCGTGCAGAAAAACAAAAAGGGCGGGCAAGGACGGTGATTTACTGGCAATAAGTGCCAACACTGTAACTATTTGGTCTCCATCCCTATTTTTCATGCATTAGTCGGAACTGATTGGCGAGATTTCTATAGACCCTCCGATGTCCAAAAAAGTATGCTATTAAAAACAGCTGACTATTTAGTTGGAATAATGGGTGTGTAAGCATGGGGTTTTGCTGATCCATTTCAGATCAGCAAAGACTAATTGCGGTTGTTAATTCTTTGAGTAGAGCTTTGATAATCTGCTCTTATATGATGCTGTAACGATTAAAGGAAAGAAACGCTTAAATGACAACAGATACCCATAGCAAAACCATTGGCTACCTACTTTGGATCTTCGGCTTTTTGGGGGCGCACCGCTTTTACTACGGTAAGCAAATTACTGGTGCTATCTGGTTCTGTACTCTGGGTCTTCTCGGTATTGGTTGGCTTGTGGATTTATTCTTAATTCCTTCTATGGACCGTGAAGCTGATCGCAAGTATGCGGAGGGCTCGTTGAACTACTCGGTTGCATGGCTGCTTCTGTCTTTCTTGGGCGTTTTTGGGTTACATCGTTTCTATATGGGGAAATGGTTCACAGGATTTATCTATCTTGTAACTTTGGGCTGTCTCGGAATTGGAATTTTCTACGACTTTTGGACACTCAATGGTCAAGTAGACGAAGTGAATCGACATCGACTAAATTAAGTGCCGAGGTTCTCCCTTCACGCTGTGCCAATGGTTAAAAGTTTGCCATTGTGTCCAGGGGGGTAATCACACCACCCTGTGGTATGCCTGCCTCTCTATCTATGACTTTGCCTTCGGG
>JBDSKY010000535.1:0-4674 GCA_039916675.1 Bdellovibrionia bacterium | reverse complement strand
GTCATGAGTCTGTCTTCCAATAGAGACATGGCTGAACCCTTGAAACTAGAGCTGGAAAAAAACGGGCACCAAGTCTCTGTCCTCAATGACCGGGTAGGAAAGTATGACAATAATGTCACCTACGTCCAATTATATCAAAAAGACTTAGGCCTAGAAACGGTTCTGGTCGTCAATCGAGATGTGGTCGTAACACTTCCATCTCGATTGAATTCGGATACGTTGATGGAAGCTCTTTTGAAAATTCGTGCCGCAAAAACCTTTGGAGCCAACCAAGTTTCAGTTTACCTTCCTTCCAAGTTCTCGGGTATTACCCTTGAAACAGAATCGACCAATGAGTTAGATCTCGAGGCCCTTGTTGCTACCGCTGGTGCCGACTTTGTTTCAGAGGCAGGCGCTAAAAGACAAGTTCATCTGTCCAGAATGAATCGAAATCTTGTAACTAAGAATACTTATTGGATTGGTGGATCTAATCATCCCGAGCTCGCTATACAGGTAGGAGGCCTTTTAGGTTTAAAGGCAATGACTTTCGAGGATATGAAAGCGAACGCTCAACAACTTCACGGAAGGAAAGTTTACTGGGTCGCCACCACTACCAATCCGCTAAACGAAGGCTTTTTCCAGACTTTATCCCAAGTACGTTGGTTAGAGCAGCAAGGTGCTGCCGTGCATTTGGTGAGTCCTTACCTACCCTACGCTCGAGGAGATAAGCCTGAGTTCGACGTTGGGATGACCACTCAAGGACGCCTCGCAGCGGATTTAATAGAAAGCTCAGGTACGCAAGGAATCACGGTCGTTCGTGCGCACGCTCCCCAGTCTCTCGGCTTTTTCAATATTCATGCTAACGAAATATCCGGACGTCCGACGTTGGTAAATTATCTAAAGTCTCAGGATATTGAATGTGTAATCTCTCCAGATGCGGGCTTTCAAAAGGATGCGACGAAATACCAGCAGGAGTTGACTCAAGCTTACGGAAGTAAACGTAATGTTTGTTTGGTTGTTATGAATAAACAGAGAAATTCAGATGGCAAGGAAACCATTCTGGGCGGAACTGGAGTTGAGAACCTTCGAGGTAAACGAGTCGTAATTATAGATGATGAGACCGCTTCAGGGGGAACTTTAGGTAGCGTAGCAAAGGTGCTTCAGGGTTACGGACCTAAAAGTGTCTTCGCAGTGGTAACTCACCTTGCTGGTGATGCCAAAAAAGGAATTGAAAGTGAGCATATCGAGAAGTTGATTGTGACCAACACGATTCCGGTCACAACAAAAAACCCCAAGCTGCTCGTAATTTCAGTGGCCTCAGAAATAGCAGATTTTGTGCGTCAATCAGAATTGAATAGATAAAGAAGTAGAAAGAGGAAAATAGAATGTTCAAATTTAAGAGATTATTTCTGAGTAAGGAAATTAGAACCGTTTTTGTGTTAATTGCCCTAACCATTATACCCCTGCAGGGCTACGCGAATACGCTGATTGTCGGCTTGGCGTCCAAAAGCAGCGTTAAAAGAGAGGCTGTTAGGGAAGTTTTTCAGGCACTCTTTCCTGAATACGAATTGGACTTAGTCGAGCATGCTTCAGGATCTGAAATTGCTGAACAACCAGTAGGGAAAGAGAGCGGTATTTTAGGAGCAAAAAATCGACTCAAAAATGGCCAAGAAGGCTCCTCTAAAAAGATGTTTGATTATTGGATTTCGATTGAGAATTACATCGAACCAGCTCTTGAGGGATTTTGGGTGGACCGGGCTGTTGTCATTACCCAGAAGCACGGAAAACCTGTGGTAACAGAATTGTCCCGGGAAGTCCGTTTCGAGGCAGAGTTAGCCGAAGCGGCCCAACTTAACACACCGAGGGATTATCAATATCTCAGCACTGGCTTTTCAGTAACCGCAGGAGCAAACATTCAAATAGAACTGGCGAAGAAGGGGCAAAACGTGGCCAAGGATGACTGGCATTCCGCTTACGGTGGTGTCTCCAGGAAAGATCTGATCAAAGAGGCATTATTTAGAGCTTTGATTCGTTCTGCCGGAATTTACGTCCCTTCTTCAATACTAGAACAAGCAGAACCAGGCGCTTAAAAAAAGAATTTAAGGGAGCCCAGAATTTCCAAAAGCCCCCCTCCTTCCTTAAAAATGTACAAGTACTGTAACTCGGGCCCGATTGTTATCCCGGGGCTAATGACATAGTCAAATCCAAGCTGTGGCCCCAAATAGACTTCACTGAATGTAGTAAAATCAGCCCCAAACTGCACCCCCGCAAAGATCTCATGAGTAAAATAATAGTTACCATCTATTCCAAAAGTCGGAACTGTACCCGTCATTTCAAATTCTGCTCCAATTTCATATCGACTAGGGAAAAGATAACCCGCAGCGATACCGTAGACCGGAAACAGGGATTCTCCGGGTATCCACTGAGTGCCCGGTACCTCCGTACCTGGTCCTCCTATGAGGGCGAAATTCCAGCCTTCAGACGCATACGCGGTGCCGTTAAAGGTAAAAGCGAGTACACAGAGAAGCTGATAAAATTTGGATTTCATTAATTTTCATTTTATAGGATTGCCCTGCTATTTTACAAATTAAATATACAGATATAGAATATAACGATCGACACTAATAATTAGCGAACGCATTAGATCGGAGATTAACAATAAAACGGCCATGAATAAAAAAGCTCCTGAGAATATAGATGACTACATCGATCGTTTTCCGAAAGAAGTGCAGCAGATCTTGAATAAGATGCGCCTTACGATAAAAAAGGCTGCACCCAAAGCTAAAGAAAAGATTGGCTATGGCATGCCCACGTTTACACTAGAAGGAAATCTGGTCCATTTCGCAGCGTACAAAAGTCACATTGGTTTTTACCCAGGTTCTTCGGGGATCGCTTCTTTTAAGAAAGAGTTATCGGCCTATAAAGGAGCCAAAGGCTCAGTCCAATTCCCGCTCGACGAACCACTCCCGCTAACCCTTGTAACCCGCATCGTAAAATTTCGATTAAAACAGAATTTAAAAAAAGCTAAGGAGAAGTAGACTTTAAAAATTGCTTAAACATATCTGGATCAGTTTCCCCCCTAAAAAACTTGTGGTAACCAGAAGTATGCTCAAACCAAGCGATTGGCTCTTAGAGCCTCATGCCTTCCCAGGATTTAAAAAAAATGAAATTGTAGACCATGTAGAGGCGGCCCCTCTCATCCATCACACTGAATATCTTCATTTTCGGATTCCAAAGCGTTACGCACTAGTCAATGTAACTCCTTTTGTCGAAGATGTGTTGGGCCGTTCCAAGGTACGCGACGGTTTATGTTTTGTGAGTTCTATGCATATTACTGCAGGTGTATACGTTAATGATGCCGAGTCGGGTTTGCTTCGGGATATTTCAGGTTGGATTGAGAACCTGGCTCCCTTTGGTAAAAATTACCTTCATCATCAGACGGGCGAGGATAATGGAGATGCTCACTTAAAGTCCTACCTAACCAATCATGCTCTGACTGCTCCCATCACACGAGGTAAGTTGGATTTTGGAACTTGGCAGCAAATCTTTTATGCTGAGTTTGATGGCCTTCGAGATAAAAGAATTTTGGTTAAGATTACTGGGTTGGCAACAAAAACAACCCAGTAAACTGCTCAATACTTTCGATGGCTTCTCTTAACTTCTGAAAATCTACATGGTCGATATTCACTCTTTCGAAAAAACTTGGTAACGCCTTCAGGAATTGATCATTTGTAAATCCAACAGGTTATGAATACTAGTTTTGAACCATTCCATCTGGTCAATACCTACGGAGCATTTGGCTCAATTACACGAACTCGGAATGAAGTCATTTTGGAAGGAGCCAGCAGCCTCAACGGTCCGTGGAGGGAATATGAAGTGAACCTCTCCCGACTAAAGTCAGGAGCTTCCGATTCTCGGCCCGCTTGCACTGACGGGTTTTCCGAATTCGGATCGGCCTTACCCTAATTCTATTTCTCAATATTAGTAATCAAGGATTGGCTGAGAGCTAGCATTATTCCGGAGCATGACAAACAGCCTCGATATTGTGCCCGTCGGGGTCTAGGACAAATGCTCCGTAGTAGTTTTTATGATACTGTGGACGCAGCCCTGGAGGTCCATTGTCTTTTCCACCTGCCTTTAGCGCAGCATAATAAAATTCGTCCACTTGTTTTCGATTAGCGGCACTAAAAGCAATATGCAGTCTTGGTTCGTTAGGACTTCCCTCAAAAATCCAGAAATCAGGTTTAGGAGGCACTCCGTAACCCAGGACAACCACACCACCTGTGTGCTCCGTAGGTACTTCAACTAACAATTGATAGCCAAGAGGAGCCAAGGCTTTTTCATAAAATTTCCGGCTCTCTTTAGAATTGCTGACTTCAAATCCTGTATGATCGATCATAAGATTTTATTAACATTTAAAAATGTTACATCCTACCAATTTCGAATATTTTAATCCGCGCGATTGCCACCGCAATTCATTCTACGAATGAATTCATTAGAAAAGCAAAGTGAACTGCAGCGGAACAACCGTAAGAAATGTAATCGGACTGTAACTATCCTTAATCCACTTGTAGGAAATTTCAGGGGCAAACGCAACAGAAGGCGTTAGCTCAAACCGTTTTCCGACTGCGACAGACCAGGCCCAATTCCCAAGTGTAAAATGAATCGTATCGGAGATACGATTGTCCAACATAT
>JBDSKY010000534.1:0-4925 GCA_039916675.1 Bdellovibrionia bacterium | reverse complement strand
TTGTCAATAACGGTTTCTCGAAGCTATCTATTCCCGAGCGATTTGAATTCCTTGCAGAGATTCCAAAAACAAGTGTTGGAAAGATCAATAAGAAGCTTCTTCGTATTAACTTTCCTCAATAGAAATTCGGAAGGTTGGATCGTTTAGCGCTTATTTTCAAAAGTCAGTTCAACTTTAATCTCAATAAGCCCAATAAGGCCCAATCCCAAACGGCGAGCTTTTGCCACGAATCACAACGAAAACTCGCCGACCCAGAAAAAATGGTAACCCCCAAATAAAAGAAGTATTTCCCAATCCAAAAGAAATGACAGAGGCCAGATTATTAAATACATAATTACTTGAAGAAAATCCAACAGCGTTACCCACTGAATAAGATACACTGCCAGAGAGTCCGCTGGGGAGTCCTGTTGTAGTGGCGGTCAAACTAACAGGTGCTCCAGAAGGACAATAGAAACTTGCCAACCCACTACTGCTACTGCAAGTGCTTAATCCAGAATTGGTCGGAAAGCTTAAAGTATTGGACCCGGTGTCGATGAAACTATTTCCGTAGGTTTGTGAGAAAGCGGCGGTTTGAAATTCGTCCTGACTATTTGCGCTATAAGCCGTTTCACTAGCGGGAGTATTATTAGATTGTGTACCTATTCCCAAATATAAAGAACCCGTCACAGAGGAAGAGCCGTTTGCACCAACACTGGGGAGGTCTAAAAGAACCCCGTTATTATCAGTAGGCAGCAATGTCACTGGGTTTGTGACCTGATTGTCGATACTTACAAGCGTTCCCTTGCAAGTTCCAGCGCTGACACAACTGTAATACATATTGTTATCTGTAGTGGTCTCGCAGGCACTTCCACAATCGTTTGGCCGTAGCCCTACTCCTAAAATACCATTGAAACCAACACTCTGCGGAGTCGTAGCTACCTGACCACAAGAAGTCGGAACCGTCGCAAACGCCTTGTCAATTAACTGAACAGGGGTTTTTACCGGGGCTTCTCCTCCCAATTGCACATTAGCCATCATAACCGAACCCCAAGCATTTAAACTTCCAAACATAGCGCATTCGCCTACCGCATTGCCCAAACTGTCGGTTAACGGTGAGAGAGTCTTGCAGACGTTTGGATTTAGGGCTTGTGCAAAGATCCTTAGCCCAAAACTTCCTGTATCCACTAAAATATCAGAGATAGTCTGACATCCGGTAGTGCTTCCCAACGGACAAATGGTGACGGTTGTGCACGGATAATTAAGCCGAGTGCCGCATAAGGAACCTGAACCTACTGTCACGCTCATGACATTGGAACCTGAAGGACTTATAGTGCTAGTTGTAGATTTTGAGGTCGCATCACCGCATACCATAAGCATAGAGGAACGCCCAACAACAACTCCGGAACAACCGGAAGCAGAAAGAAAACTACCGAACAACGCGAGAAGGGCTACCGGATTCATTTTATACATTCAATTTAAACTGTCGATCTCTACTCCCGCAGGAACAGATTTAGAAAGATAGGCTTTCCCGCGAACAGCACCCATATGCCCACCTTTTTCTACAACAATCTCTTCAGTGTTGATGCGCTTTATCGGTTGGTCGCGGCTACCGCTCACTTCAGCATCAGCCGCAGCGTAACCTCTAAAAAACTCTCCCAGTAATTTAGAGAGATCTGGATGATTGATACCTCTCCAGGTCACTGCAAAAACGATCCCTTGATTGTCGAGGTACTGCCTTACTTCATTCATGTCTGAAGTCAACGTATACACCTGATATAAACTTTGCGAAAAACGCTCGCTGATCCTCGCGTGAATTTCCAACCCATCTCTTTTTATCGAATTCTCGCGCTGCCCCAGACTAGCAAAAGATAGTGAAGTAATAAAAATCGAAATGCCAGTCACTAAGACAAATGATTTACGTAGCGAATCCATTTCAATTTTCATTTCGCTTCCTTTCGAGCCATCTACAGCTGGTAGCTTCCGGCCAAGTATACCGATAGCTGCGATTGGCTAACTTCTTGGATCGTGGTGGAATTTGCAAAAGCCTGCCCCTTCCCAATTCCTGAACTATAACTAGTCCCCAAGGTAAAAGACGAACCCGATTTCAATATGGAAATGCCAAAACTCCCACCATAAAGGTCAACATGAGTACTCTGATTTGTAAGAGTGGAATCAACGGCGGGCGTATTTGCAGCATTCGAAAACAAACCAAATCGCAAGGCAAGTGCATCCGTCATGTACCATTCCGCACCTAGAGACCAATTTAAAGTTGGCACTACAGAAGATTGATTATAAGCCGAATCAGCAGTGTAGTAAATAATATCTGCCGCCACTAAAAGAGACTTACTAAAGAAATAAGCGCTCCCCAGACCTAATTCCCAGGGAGAGATCACCCCTGTCTTCAAGTCATATACATTGGTAGTAAAATCATCCGTAAAACCCCCAGTTTTAGGTGCTGGCACTCCTGACGCATCAAGCTTATTCGAAAGTGTACGAATAGTAGTACCTCCGGAAAGATTGTAGTTTTTCTTAGCAGTGAATCCTAGAGATAGTTTCGGGGACGGCATAAATTGAAAACCCAACTTGGGAGTTAGGCCGTAATAATTTTCCTTCAAATAACTCTCTTGAATAAAATACTTTCCGTTGGGAAGTGGGTTGTCCTCAATCAATTGAGTGTTGATAACCACATTGGTTTTTACATAGACTAACAAGCTGACTCCAAATGATAACCTTTCGCCTAAAGCAACTGAATAGGCCGGGCCACCAGAATAGGTAATATTCTGGTTATAATACCTTCGCAACAAGGTATTTGCTCTGTCCACCTTTGTAGAGATACTTGATAAAAGATCATCTTGATCCAAGAGATCATAACTGGGGACTATAATTGCAAAAGCAAATTTCTGCTTTCCAACACTTTGGCTGAATCCGATAAACGACGGAGAGAAACTTTGAGAATTGTAAGTATAGTCCTGCCCAGGGGCAACCTGCTTATAGACAGTTTGGCTAGAAGTGTAAGTATTGGCCGAACCGCTGATGTAGTTCTCAAATCCAAATACGATTCCAGCAGGATTATAAAAGACGCCGCTAGGGTCATCTGAGATTGCAATATAAGCACCGCCGAGGCTAGCTCCCCGCTCTCCTATCAAGACAGAACGGTAGTGAAAATCATCTGCATAAGCGTTGGACAATAACAATCCACTAATTAAGAAAGGAAAAATAGGAACAACAAGCGGAACACCCACTGAAAGGACCATAAAAATATTCAAAAGGTAGATAACTTCTATTTTTAGCTTCATTTCAGTGACTTTACACCTTCGTCGGGTGGACTCGTGTCACCGGCACGTCTGGTACTATCGACCCTATCTGCCACCCCAATCTGAAGCAGAGACATTGCGCGACTAAATCTACCCTGTAGAAGAGCTGAAGATTTTCTACGCGACTTCGCGTAAATGCCGTTCTTTTGCATGTAGTTCAGCAAATTTGTTATTCTTTCCGGAAAAGGCGGATGGGTCTTACTCACCCTTACACCTGAAGTTTGATCGGCAAGGTATCGAAGGTATTCCAACAATGAATTGGCCGAATACCCCGCTGACATTGCGAAAGCAATTCCAACCGAATCCGCTTCGCTTTCCTTTTCTGGGCCCAGCCCTTTTTCTAACAATAGATCCATTCCGGCATTGACGATCTTCCCAAGAGAAAATCCAATATCCGAAGCCCCCCGTGATAATAGCCTTGTCATCGTTTCAGCGGCTGACACTTGGCGCTTCGGCATAATTTCAGAATACATATGTCTTTCCGTTACGTGCGCAATTTCATGACCGAGAATGCCGGCCAATTCAGATTCGCTACGTAGGGATTTTAGAAGCCCAGTTGTTACGAAAATATAACCGCCTGGAGTTGCCAATGCATTTACTTCGTCCGATTTTAGAATTCCAAAATGATAGGTTATCTCAGGCCGGCTAGACTGAGCTGCAACCGTGAGCCCAACAAGGCTGACATATTTCGATACATCAGGATTGTCGTACAAACCCATGGAGCCAATGAGTTTCGCAGCCATTTGTCTACCCACTTCTTTCTCATCTTTCAGTGAAGTGGATAATTGTTCATACTGCTCATGCTGCTTCTCCTCCGCCGTCGGCGTTGCACACGCGTTCCCAAGCAAAGCACTCAAAGCTATGAAACATCTCAAGCGATTCATATTCACTGGCTAAGCTTCCCATCCTCTTGAAACTTTTTTACATCCTTTTCAGAAATTTTTGACTTATCAATTTTATCTACCGCATCATAATCTGACGGATATTTTTCCCGACCTTCCCGTACCCTTGAACCCCCTGTCAGCCCACGAGTCGAAGCAGAGACAGAATAGGAGGCAGATCTTCTTCTGGCCGCCTTAGCAAGGTTTTTGTCATTGGATAGCTCAGACGCAAGTTCAGCTTCTCCAACGGGCCTATTTGAATTAACAAAGAGTTTTGATATCCAGCCCGTCTTTCCGGCAGCCGAAACATTAAACCAGGAACCCTCTTTCTTAATTACAAGCAATTCCGCTCCTCGTTTTAAAGACAGAACAGACGAAGCATTCAGTTGAGGCTCAACCTTTAGATCCGCCTTGACTGACTGTACGTAGACCCGTTCAGATTCATTATTTTTTTTGCTTTCAGCGGCTCCCGCACTCATCACAAACAAAACCAAAGTAAACCCTGACGCCAACAGTCCAGCTATCTCTCTGAAAATCATACTTTTCTCCCACTTTAGAGACTATTTGCTTTTGGCCACAAAGACGCCATTCCATTGAGGTCCCGGCGGATGCAACAAAAACTCTTTGCAGCGCTCAATAAACACAACACTAACTGGATCCCCGCTACCCTGGTCTTTCCAATCTCGATCGATGTCTTCAAAGCGCTTCATCGCAGCTTCAAATCTACCCGCTCGATAATCACCTAGCGCAT
>JBDSKY010000533.1:0-4611 GCA_039916675.1 Bdellovibrionia bacterium | reverse complement strand
GATTTCCTTAGTCTCCTTCCACCAATGTGAACTTAAGGAAACAATTCTTACAAACTGTAAGCTTGAACCTATCCATCTTGTTGAACATAGAAACATTCCCAAGTTGATTCCGTACGAAACAAATATTCAGATAGAACGATCGGCTTCCTGTAAAAACTTCCAAAATATAGGAAATTTGTCTTTAGAGGTTTCTTCCCATTTGGGGAGCCAAACTAAAAACTTTGAGCTGAATTATTTCAAGGGAACCAGCCAAAATATCGTACTTCCTAATTCGGAATCGATTGAGAAAATGGTCATCCAACCAAAAAGCCAGAAATTTTATCTGTTAAATAAATACTCCCACGATTGCGTTATTACCATTCGGGTAGAGCTAAACACTCCTATCGCCAAATCAAAGGATGATGCAATCTTAATTAAAGAGGCGTTGAATGCTGAGTTAAAAAGGAGCCAGGATCAGTTCGACATTCTCACTTCGATAGATGCGTATCGTGAGACCCAACAACAGTCAGAGGGAATACTAAAAGCACTGGTCAACAAATTAACCGGAAGTCAGAATAAATCACCACTGCTGGCACTGGATTCCAATGCCTTTGATACTTTTATCAATGATACCTCAGGCAAATATGACGAAGAAGCAAAAGATCTATTTGCGGATGTCGCTGAGATAATAGATCGTGTCAAACTGCAGGCAGCACAACAGCCAAATTTCGAAATCTCCCAACTATTGACTGACCAGGAGATAGAATCTATAAACGCTGCTACCAAAAGGCTCTCTTCTTTAGTTACCAAAGAGAAAATAGAGATTGCCAAAACAGAACTTCACCATAAAACAATCGAATACCAAAATACGGTATCCTCCTTAGAAAGCTACTTCGATTCAAATACTGAGAAGACACTTATAGAACGAGAGCTACTATCTATAATGAATGAAGAAATTAATGGTGAAGTTGGCCTAGTCGCTCGAATTGAAGCAGAACTTTATACACGGCAATGAAAGGTAGCTCTTAGTGAATTATTTCCAACATTTAAAGATAACAATTCCAGCTGGAAACCTCAAAGAGGTCTATATTGTAGCGATAGCATCATTGTTGATTTGCCAAGCCGGAACGGGAGCTACATTGGCAGACTATGAAAGGCAGCACGGAGAAGCGCAAGCCCGAAACCAAGAGGCAGCTGATGACATGATGCCTTTGTGGAAGAAGTATGATGCGTTGTACAAGCAGAAGAGCGAGATTTTGAAAAAAGTAAGTTTAAAAATTGAAGAAGAAGGAATAAAAAAAGGAGACTCCTTAAAAGTCTCATTAATTAAGTTAAGAGAAGAAGGTTGGTTAGTAAATAAGATTACAGATGAGTATCTACAAACTCAAAAGAGCCTTAATTTAGGCTATAAAGACCTCATCTTTGCTTTTTCTTCTTATTACGGCGAAGAGAAGGATCATCAGTCAAAATTCAATCAATATTCAGAGAAAGTTTCTAAAGCAACCACTAATCAAGAGCTTAATGAAGCAAGGCTGGCGATGGAGGTTGTTTATCTCAATGAAGAAAATAGACATTCATTTCTAAAAATAGATGCCTCAAATCTGTCCTTGTTATTTCGAACTACGTTTCACAAATATGAGAAAAAGATTGAAAAACATAGAACATTTTTGACAGAATTTCAATTCCCGAGAGTTCCAGACCCTGTAACAGCAATTGAGCACCTGGAAAGCATGATTGCATACTCAGATGCACGTTATCATGTGTATTTAGGACATTTAGATCGGCTCTTTGCCGATATTACTCAGAAAAGCAATCAATTGATTCTTAAGGATCTGGCAATCTGGACTGCCGCAAGAGATTTGCAACAGCAGCAGTACAAAAGCAGTATGAATTTTATTGAGCTAGCGCATGCCATCATTAAAAATATTGGCACTGTGATGAATGACGCTGCCTCTGCAAAACATACTCATGGAAGCATCCTAATGCCTCAATATACGGTTTACGAAGAAGTGCTGACTTACAAGTCTACCTGTAAAAATATGGAGCGTATGAAATCGCACGGATCTCCCTTGTTTAGTGGCTGCGCACTGCTATCGGACCTAATCGTGGAGGCGGAATTATTTATGAAGACAGATGGTTGGCTGAAAATAGGTGCGTCTTTGACCAATATGAAGGAAATTCCAGAGGAATTTACATCCAGAAAATTAAAATTAAGAAAAATGAAAACTCAGGCCCGAACAGGAAAGGTGAGTTTGTTAGAGGCGGTTAAAATTCACGATTCGATAATAGCAGAGTGGAATAACGCCGGCTCAAGTGATGTTTAATTATGAAAAATAAACTGATAGCCATTTCATGGTTGGCAATTTCGCTCTTTGGGTTTGTTACAAAGGCAAGTGCAAATTCTTGTCCAAATCATGAGGCCTGTTTTGAATTAAGAAACAATACAACTGGCAATTGTCATCCGACTGTATGGTTAAATGGAACTGAAAAAATTGGAAACGATTTTCTTCCTGTTTCCATTGGTGACAAAAGTATAACCACGATTTTAAGAGGGTTTGATAAATATTGGTTAACGGCCTCGGTGGGTATAACTCCGAGTCACATGTTTCAGGAGGGTCAAAACCTAATCAGTTTGACTTGGGATAATCGCTGCAATCTCGCCGACAGTTCTGCAAGTATAGCTTTAAATTATTATGCAGTAGGTAAATCAACTCCAAAACAAATTTGCTTCAATGCTACGAAATTTGGCAAAACTACAATTCAATGTAGTCACCAGAGTGTGGATCTTAAGGCTTTAGATGAGGACCTTTATCGCCAAATTGATGCCTTGAAGATAGGCATTAATAACTTCGATTATTCAGCAGAAATTCATAGAAAAAATGTTGAAAAGTACAGGATTGAAATTCCTGCTTTGGAAAAGAGTTTGGCTGACCTAAACGGAGCCCTAAAGGGTATAAATTTAGATGATTTTTTAGGCATTAGAACAGAGGAACTGGCTGCCTTTATCAAAGAAGATCCAAGAATAAAGGAGAGGTTTGAAGGGCTAAAGAAAACCGTCGAAACATTGAAGCTTGAAGTCGATACAGAGCTTGCTAAGAATCAAAGAGAAATTCAAGAGACAATGGCTGCTCTTACAAAAAGTTTTTCTCAAACTAATCAAGAAGTTTTACAGTATAATTTTAATTTCACCCCGCACCTTGTTGAAATTAATCCATCTCAATTCGATTTAGAAAGTCCTGAGTTGATTGTGGATCCCGCCTACGCTGAAATAGCGGATGCTGCTATTGAGAGCCTTCAGCGAGCACTTGACTTGGGTAGAGGCGCAGAGTTTACAAGTGAATTTAGCACTTGGGAAAAACAGCAAGCAAAAATTTTATCAGCTTTGAACAGTTCCGGAGTCAGTGTTGTAGACCGTAAAAGGTTTCAATTAGAGCAGAAGAAAGTTATCGACTTTGTTAAGCAGCATGTGGACACATATGGATTTTTTGCAGATTCAAAGGTTGATACTGGGCGAAGGAGAATCATTGCTACTAAAATTAAGGATATTGACGGAAAGGCGGGACAAGATCTCGCTGACGAATTAAATCAGTGGAAAAGTGACTTTAATGAAAATCAAAAAAGGGTCCTAGAGGACTTAAGTTTATTTGAGCCTGTTTTTGATCAATTGAAGAAAGCGAAGTCAGGGAATAGCGATCCGCAAAAAATCCAGGCTGCATCTATAGCAGAAATTGCCGTCAAGGACGCTTTGGAATCGCTTGTAGATGCAGCTCGGAATGCAAGAGATCCTTCAAGTGAGGAAGAATTTAAGGAAGATATTTCTGAAGCCGAAGTTGCTATGAAAGTTGCAAGGCAACTTTTAGATTTCTGTGTCGGACTTACTCCAATAGGAACTGTTAGTGACTTTATTTCAGCAGGAACCGGAGTAAATGTTGTAACTGGCGAGATTTTAGATGAAATGGGCCAGACATTTACTTTTGTTGGGGGAGTAATAGGCATTGTCCCTGGTGGGGCTTTGGTAAAAGGGCCAATAAAGGCACTGGGGAGAATAGTTAGTAAGTTCTCGCAATCGATAGTTAGCGCTGGAAAGAAGGTGACTGGAGTTGCTTTAGCGAGAACCATAGCGATGGCCGAAAGGATTTTTGATTCTGCGGAGAAGATTGTAAAGCATTCTCCTATTCATGAAGGTATATTGCACTCAAAACCCATAAGTAAAGGTATTCTTTCTCTAGATGTGCGAGGTGTACCAATTCCTCATGCTAGAATTTCTGATACGTTTAGAAGTGGGACTTACTTGACACTTAAAACAAAGCAACCGACAAAATTGTACAGAGTTTTTAGCGCACCGGATGAATTTGGGCACAGATCTAGCTTTTGGACTAGAAATAAGCCTTCAAGTTCAACTCAGTCTATGATTGATTCAGCACTCGAATCATCTTGGGGCAATCAAGCAACAAAATGGATCGAAATAGAAGTTCCCATAGGCAAAACATTGCATGAGGGTGTAGCCGCCTCAATTCAGAGGGTAGGAAATAATATGAGCGAGTTTATTGGAGGTGGCAATCAAGTCTACTTAGACTTTGAAGTGCCTCTGGAATGGATTATAAATAGAGGTAAATTCTAATGACTATTATG
>JBDSKY010000532.1:0-2793 GCA_039916675.1 Bdellovibrionia bacterium | reverse complement strand
TAATTATTTAATCACGATTATGCTTCAAATATAGATGGTAATAAATATTTATAATTAGCCCCTGAAAAGAAAACTCAACCCGGCAATGAGAAGCGTGATTTCACCCATTACCACAAATATTATGGGAGCTGACAGCAGTGATGCCATTTGACGGTGCAGCTCGTTATATGACGCACATTCTTTGCAGGAAAATTCATGAGGATACAAAAAAGTAGATGTCATTATCAGACAGTTTCATTTGGGATCCTTTAGATTTGCCGACCCCTTCCAATGAAAACCATCACTTGGTCCAGTTTTATGACGACGAAAGCTTTCTGGTGAATGTCCTAAGCCTTTTTACCCGCAAAGGACTCCAGGCAGGAGACGGCGTAATCGTCATTGCGACGAAGCCCCGTCTCGAGGTTATAGAAAGTTCTTTGAACTCGTTAGAGCCAGACTTGAAATCCCGTGCTCAAAGCAGGGGTCAACTCGTCCTCCTCGATGCCGAACACGCTCTCTCAGAAATCCTGCTCAAAGGGACGGTGGACCCTTTAAAGTTTAAAAATTCTATCGGCGATTTATTCCAAAAGATGA
Organism: Bdellovibrionia bacterium; assembly: GCA_039916675.1. Lineage (GTDB taxonomy): Bacteria > Bdellovibrionota > UBA1018 > UBA1018 > UBA1018 > JBDSKY01. Next base: position 2,220 of record JBDSKY010000532.1, on the reverse strand, counting down.
AACCTAATTATCCGAAAGTTAGAGCATACGGAGAGATGGCGGGCTTGCTTTGGTCTCGACACCAGCTCTCTGCGACCTTAGCTTTGGAGAATCTCTGGAATGAATTAGCACGAGTTCATACTTTTCGACTTCTTTGTGTTTACACGTTAAGTAGTTTTAAATATGAGGCACACGGTCAAGCATTTGATCAAATCTGCAGTGAGCATACTCATGTGGTTCCAGCGGAAGAATTTATCACCCTAACAGACGAAGAATCTAAGCGGCGCATGGTAGCCAAACTGCAACAAAGATCGAAGGAGCTTGAATCCGAACGGAGGATGGAAGAAGAACGCATTGAACTCATTCGTAGAGAAAAGGAAGCTAGAGCAGAAGCTGAGCGAGCTAATCGCTCCAAGGATGAATTTTTAGCCATCGTTTCTCATGAACTAAGAACTCCGCTCCAACCCATCTTATCATGGGTTGAACTAATCCAGACGGGCAACCTAAAGCCTCTCGAAGTAAAGCGTGGTCTTCAAATCATTGAAAAAAGCGCCAAAATTCAGACACAGATGATCAATGATCTCTTAGATATTTCACGTGTAATAGCTGGAAAAATGAAACTTGAAATTCGCCCGCTCGACCTTGGCCAAGTGGTAAAAGCTGCTTTAGAATCAATAAAAGAGGAAGCCGAACAGGCCGGAATTAAAATCATTTTCAAAATCGAAGAATGCATATTCGCAAACGGGGATCCGGGCCGCCTGCAACAAGTGCTTTGGAATTTGCTTTCAAACGCCATAAAATTCACACCAAGAAACGGTCAGATTAACATTAGTCTTGAAGTGTCAGGCTCAAATGCCAAAATTGTAGTTAAAGATTCAGGCAGAGGAATTCCTGGGGACTTCTTACCTCATCTGTTTGAACGATTCCGTCAGGAAGATAGTACTATGTCTCGACATAAAGGAGGCTTAGGCTTAGGGCTGGCAATTGTGAATTCCCTAGTAGAACAACATGATGGGACCATCCGCGCCGAAAGCGAAGGAACAGGAAAGGGCTCCACCTTCACAATCTTCCTACCACTACTCTCTAGAAAGTCCGCTATAGAAGGCAATCTACATTCAGAAGGGAGAACGAATGTTAAGACACTGCCAGATTTAGATGGCATCACGATTTTAGTAATTGATGACGAAGCGGACACAAGAGAGGTCATTACCGCAGCTTTAGAAACTTGCCGAGCAGAAGTAGAATCTGCAGGTTCAGCCGCAGAGGCGCTCCAAAAGATAGAGCGACGTCTTCCAGATATCATATTAAGTGATTTGGGAATGCCTAGAGAAGACGGATACTCCTTTATCCGGAAACTCAGGAAACTAAATCCTTCCGAGGGAGGGCGCACCCCAGCTATCGCATTTACCGCCTTTGCCAACAAAGAAGAAGCCGCCGAGGCTTTAAGAGCCGGATTTCAAGCCCATGTTGGTAAACCAGTCGATATGAAGACCTTAATTCGACTTATTTTTGACCTTACAGCATCGAATACCAGGCTTCGAGATGATTTCAAAAAAAACGCAGCTTAAAAATTTCATCTCAACGTAGGGTTTTTTAAATAGTCGTCGTAATTAAAATAATTCACATCGCCCGCAGATACATTTTCACGGAGTTCATAATGACGCGCAAGATGGGACTGGGAAAGCTGCGTGTCGCCGAAAACGATTATAATGACGCTTTTATCATCTCTATTCTTCGGTACAATGCGTGCGTATTCAAGAAGAGCGTCTGCAGCCTGTTTGGCACTTCGCCCGGCCCCCAGTTCCTTTTTTACGATTTTTACTGCTTCCTTGGCTTGCAGCGCCGACGTACCGATAATTCCATCGGCAGCAATAATCAAAAACTGCATAGGCTTGCTCTTGAGTGTTCGAATTGCGACATAGGGCAGAGGACTCACCATATATCTAGTCAAATCAATAGATTCAATTTCGCTTCTCCCTGAGGGTCCGGGCAAATGAGCATCTCCTTTCCATTTCAAGTCAAGATCGCCCAGTGAACGAGTTATGGCCAATTTTCCGCCGACCCTCCCCCCATAAATTACGCCACCTAATTTCTTAATCCTCTTTTTTTCATCCTTCACTGGAAAATGATTTCTCGAAAGTTCTTTGATGGCTCCATCGTATAAAATTGCTGGGCTGTCTCCGACATTTGCAATGTAAAGGGTAGATGTTAAATTATCTAAAAGTGCGACAGTCGCAGTCG
>JBDSKY010000531.1:0-2940 GCA_039916675.1 Bdellovibrionia bacterium | reverse complement strand
GTGATGTTCCTCTAAACCTCAAGGGCGATCAAGCTCGATTGCGTCAAATCCTGTCAAACCTGATCAGCAATGCGATTAAGTTTTCACCGGCAGGTCAGATTACTGTTCGTGTTACCAAGCTCTCGGAAAGCTCTTCAAAGGTACAAATTTGTTTCGAAGTGATTGATCATGGAATCGGAATCTCCAAAGAAGCTTTGGGGAGAATCTTCCACGCCTTCTCTCAGGCTGATGCCTCAATCACACGAAAATTTGGTGGGACAGGTTTGGGACTCTCGATCTCAAAGGGCCTCGTCGAACTCATGAATGGAGAAATTGGAGTTGATAGTGAAGAAGGCAAGGGTTCAAAATTCTGGTTTACGATCTCATTCGATAAATTTGTGCCTTCTCTTAAGCCTCTGGTCAAAGAAGATAAAGTGTTGCCGAGGGAAATAAGGCAAGATTTTCGAATCTTGATCGCGGATGACAATCCAATCAATCAACGGGTAGTGACGATAATGTTACGAAAACTGGGGTATCGAGCAGACTCTGTGTTCAATGGTGCTGAGGCACTCGTGGCCTTGAAATCTCTTACTTATGATCTCATTCTTATGGATTGTCAGATGCCGGAGATGGATGGGTATGAGGCGACCCGGCAAATTCGAAAAAGCGACAGCCCTCGAACACAAAAGGTTCCAGTCATCGCCTTAACTGCTAATGCAATAAAAGGGGACCGGGAGATATGCCTCGGAGTTGGTATGAACGATTATCTCTCAAAACCGTTAAAGCTGATTGAACTAGCTAGGGTTCTTCAGGACTGGGCTAAGTGAGATTTATTTGATAACCACTTTTAGCTTCATACCAGGGTGAATGGCGCACTCGACCAACATTTCGCCTGAATGATAACCCTTCTTTTTGCTAATAAGCATAGGGAGGCTGGTTCCAGGTTTTTGAGTTTTCAATTCGAACTCGTTGCCTGGAGTAATTGAGTAAACGTTGTGGGTCACGTTGCTTTCATCATTTTTGAAAATAATAGAATCTTCCAGATTGACCTTCAGCTCCTCTATTGAGAAGGTTTTATTTTTTTGAATGACAATATGATCTTGGCAGGGGGCCGAGGTACACCACAGGATTAAACTGCCTAGTAGAAAAGGATGAAGTTTAAAATGATTCATTAAATAATACTCCTTTATATTTTTCAGTTTGGCAATATCGGAACTTGAAAGGGTTTAGGATCACTCGTCAAAGATTTTAAAAATTCCTCTAAATCAGTTTTTTCCTTTGATGTGAGGTTTAAGGGGTGGATATCCTCTGATTTTCCTTCCCGCGCTGCTTTTCCTCCTTGATCATAAAACGCTATGACATCTTGCAGCGTTCTTTCTGATCCATCGTGCATGTAAGGAGAGCGTCGGGCAACATCACGAAGAGTAGGCGTTTTGAAGGCGTGCTGCATGCTGATGAGTTTGGGAAGAAATTTTCCCCGGCCCAGATCGGCATCTGGCATGCCAATGTCATGAAAACTGCCATCAGTGAAATTCCATCCAGAGTGACAAGTAACGCACTTTGCCTTTCCGTTAAAAATGGCAAAGCCTTTTTTAGCGTTATTTGAGATAGCCCGCTCATTGCCGGAAACCCAACCGTCAAAGGGGCTGGGTTCAGAAATCAAAGTTCGCTCGAATGTAGCGATTGCTTTTGCAACCAGTTGATTTGTCACGAGTTCCCCGGGAAAGGCTTTCTTAAATAATTCCGGATAACCAGTGATTGCCAACAGCTTTTTGGGAAGATTGTCTATGACCATATTCATTTCAGCTTCCGATTGGATCGGCCCGAGAGCTTGCTCTTCCAGACTAGCCGCTCGTCCGTCCCAGAATAATCGTTCTGTCCAGGCAAGATTTAAAACAGTAGGACTGCGACGCCCCAGAGGTAAATGACCGTGGCCTACGCCCTTTGCGAGACTATCTCCCCAAGACAAAGACGGATTGTGGCAGGTCGCACAGGAAGTCACGTTCGATCCTGAAATCCTGGGATCAAAAAAGAGCAGCTTTCCTAAGTCTTCTTTTGCCTTCGAGTAGAGATTATCTTTTGGGTAGGGGATCTGAAGCGGTCGGAAAAAGGCCTTCTTTAATTCTGAAGTCGAATTACCCTGCGCGTGATTTATATTAGGGAAACTGGTCACCAAAAAGAAGATCATTATAGAAATGGAAAAAAAATGATAAATTCTAGACACTTCTCACCCCCCGACTGTTATATTCATATAGATATAGAATATATAATGGATAGGGAGTCTACGTCAAATTATGTATTTCCGACTTGAAGCTCTTAATCAGCGGGATGGTAGAAATTATTTTTGGAATTTTTATATTTGCAAAAAGGATTTAGGCAGTGGTTTTCCATCTGGAGTCGGATCGACTGATGGGACTCATCTCTGACAACTGGTCTTTTCTTTCAATGGTGGCCGTCTCTGGACTAGAGTCATTTGCCTGCAGCCTATCTCGTTTCTGGGTACTTGCGGTTCGGCCAGTCCAGGTCTTGGCGTTATTTCCCGACACATCGTGGCCGCTGGAAATATAGACCTTGCTATTTGGAGCAGATCCATTCAGAAATTCTCCGAGGCCGAAAGCAATACCCATGAGAGATCCCACGAGATCCCCTAAAGAGGTTACCTGCATCAAAAGCTTTTCTGCAGACCCAGTATTCTTCTGAGTAACGCGAGAAATATCCATCATTGCTTTGTTGGTCTCCTGAATTCCTTGCTCTTGCTGTCCGGCGGCCGTGGTGATTCCATCCATTGCTTCAGCTATCTGTTTCATTGTTTCAGCCATTGAATAAAATGCACCTTCGCATTGTTCGGACACCGCTTTTGCCGAGAAGACCTTTTCCTGGGTAGTACCTATAATTTGATTGACCTCAATGACACTCGAATCAAGAAGGCTTCGAATTTCATCTGCCGCCTTTCCACTTATA
>JBDSKY010000530.1:0-12963 GCA_039916675.1 Bdellovibrionia bacterium | reverse complement strand
GATACTGCGTTTAGCCTACCCTTGACCAACGATGAAAGAGCTACTTTATGTGGAGAAGTTACTTCAGATGAGCCTATTCACTGTTTTAACAACGCTGCTCAGTTTGGCCTAACTACTTCTCAACGTGCAAGTTTATGTAGAAAAATATGAAATAAACGTTTTTATGTTTAGGGTCAGATTAAGGGTGTACACAAAGTCTGACTCGTTGATCCAAACTCAGCCCAAGTAAGCTAGTTCGCCTAAGGCATAGAACAGGGGCATCTGAATTAGCCTGAGCGCAAAGGGTTATTCTTTGATCTGGTGAAAGGGGAAACTCTAAGGATCGTTGAAAACAAAGAACTGGGGCTGTTGGTAATACTTTTTGATTAAGCGGATCGTCATTCTGAAAATCTGCTTTGCGGCAGAGTTGGATTCGCTCATCAATACTAAGAATCAGATCAAATGCCTCCTCAAAACATACGGTAGGTGCATGAGATGTAGCTTCTTGGCAAAGTTTAATTGTTTGGTCTATTGTCAGCGTCTGTGCAGGTATTTGGAAGAAAAAGTTATTAAAGCATTGAATAGGATATGCTGAGCTAGATTTGCTGCACAATTGAATTCTTTGATAAACGGTTAAGACCCCCAGCTCACTCATATTTAGAAAGCACGCAATAGGGGCATTTGGGTATGATTCGATTGGAGGGGAAGGTGATGCCGGTTGAGACTCTGCGCCATAAGCGATGAGAGTGGTAAGTAACGCTATTATTCCTACCTTAAATTTTATCAAATGAATCTCAGCTTTCTTTTTTTTTCTCGGGACCCGGACCGTTCTATCTAGACAAAGCCAAAACTGCACTATAAGAAAATGGCTGCAACCCGGGAGCTTTAAGCTGGATCGAGTGCTCTGTAGGTATGACGCTAGGCGTTTAATTTCCTTGACTTAGTCTAGATTCATAAAGTAAATAATGCAAACATAACAACTTGGTTATATTTTTTTTATTTATGAGGCTATTAGCTATGTGTAAAATCAACAGAAAAGCTTATCTCCGTTTTGGAATCTCAATTTTTTTAGTTGCGATAAGTTATCCTTCCTCTATCAGCCAAGCTGCACAAACCTCCTATCGGCAATATTACAAATCCGACAAAAAGGCTGTCAATGCTACTTTGGATGAGGTCCTAAGTATGATGGAATCGGAAAAGGGGGGCCAATCTGCGCTACATATGGGCGGTATCAAACTTCAAGAATTGATCAGCATTCACAATCAATATGCACTTGGAGATCCTGAGAAATTGGCTCGATTGAACTCTCTTAAAGCGGAAGTCCAGGCTTTGAAAACCGCTTACTTGCAATTGAATAAATCAGTACTAACACCGGATCAAATCACGGCCATTACCTGCGAATGGGCACCTGATCAGGTCGGTCAAGCTGTGAAGCTCTTGATCGAAAATCAATTCCTTGCTCATAGAAATTATGTTCATGTAAGTGGAATTAAAGCTGGTGTCGGAGTTATCTGGGGAGGTGAAATAGGATTCGGATTGGGGAGACTCCAGACAACGTTTGGCAAGAATTATGCTATCGGTGGGTTTCAGGAAAGTCATGGATTCGTAGCAGGGCCTTCTGTTTCTTTCACTCAACACTTCGGAAATTTACGCGGAAATACGATAAATGGACTGGCGAAGGAGTGTCTTTCTTTGAATTTCTATCCCATAGTTCGAGCTATTGGAGATGATAATGAAAACATGAGAATCCGAGAAATCACACTCTGTCCTTTTAAATGGGGTGAGAAGAGCGGCATGAAAACTGGACGATTATTTCCAATTCCTGGACGAAACTATCAGCGAGTTCGAGAGCAGCTGGGAATTACTTATGCTGCTACGATGCGGATCCACCAAGAGTAGAGGCGTTGCAGTCAAGGCTTGCAAGCACATGAGTTCTAAAACTTCTATTGTCCATGGTTTTTCCTATAATACAAACTAATCCCGCCTGGGTGAAGAAATGACTGGCCGAATTTGCAAAACAACTCAGTATTTCAAGGCAACAAGGATCGATCCAGTTTCTTCAGTTAATCTTAACTAGATCTTTATTGGCATTTGGGCGCCCTGTAGGACCCCATATAAGAGCAGCCTAACGTTTCCAGCGGTAACCTATGCCGCTTCACCTAGCTCATGCGAGTATGTGACCGTTGGCATCTCAATTACAATCCGGCGGTAGTTGAAAGAAAGCTTAGGGGCCTTAGAGCCCTTGGTGTCACCACTTTCTTCCAGCGTGATAAATCCCATCGCCTCTAACGCTGTACAGTCACGTTGAACATTCCCGAAATCGCGATCCAGAACTTGAGCCAGATGATAAATCGAAGTGGGCTTCTGGCTGATGATGGTTGCGAGGATAGCAATTTTTTGTTCCGTCATGAATTTCTGATAATCCACAACCGAGTTGAACAGGATAGTGTTCTTTTCGCCAATGCTGGGTTTACGAGCTTTTAAAGCTGCTTGGGTCCGAGCTTTAAAGTTATCCCACCTTTCAAAACGGATATAGAGCGATTTACCCTTGATCATTCTTCAAAATCCTTTCCACTTCTTTATAGAACAGTGCCAGAGCTGCGTTATGGTCAATTACAGGAAGCTCCACACGTACATCCTTATCTTCTGGAAGCGCCGTATGCATATGAAACCCGAAGGGCTCATGGTTATTCACCAATAGTTTCGGAAAATTTCCCTGCACATCAATTAACACAAACTTTGCCTTGATCCCATTCGGGAACTTCTCGCTTACTGGTACCCTGAGTGCATACAGGACAACTCTGAAGCGGTTATTGATGGCAAATTTCTCATCGAGGATGATCCGGATTGCACTCACTTCTCAATCTTAACTTAAAATGTATGTTCAGTCACCATATATCTGAATATTGAAGCGCTAACACTTTGTTAACGCAGAGATTGCCTCGCTTAGCGGAAGCCTAGGCACAAACGTGGAGAATTTCGCAAAACCCGCTGGCTGTCGACCCTTGTTGAGATCCCGGATTCGCCCTTTATCGGGTTTCGGTTGCCCTACCCCATTTATGAATTGATAGAAATAACAAGGCCCCTAGCTCGACACTACTGGGGATTTGTAGTGGCCGGCGGATGTTCACTGTAGGGAGGGCGGTTTCATGATCTGTTTTGCTAGTGTGTGCCTGTGCTTTTCCTAATACAGTAGAAAGATTGTTCCTTTTTCGATTTAATTTTTAAAACCGACAGGTGCCTTGCAGCGTAATCTCCCTTCCTAGTTCGCTATATTTTGTTTGAGTATACTGACTTGCAACCGTATCAGTGTTATTCAAAAGATTGAAAATCTGGATTGAAAGATCAAAACTCTTGGTAAGAAACTCTGATTTGGTGATCGTAAGATCTAAGTAGTAACGATTGCGGGTGAAATCCCAGCTACCACTCTCGGTAAAATAGGTGGGCTGAAGGGTAAAGTACCTGAAACTTGGATCGATTAAGAGCTTCTCAGTAGGTTCCCATTCCACACCTGCATTGGCCATGATTTGTGGTGCAGCTGCCATGTTACCAGAACTTGAGGCTGGGACATTGCCAAAGGAAGTGTTCTGAACATCTAATTTAAAGTGAGTAGAGGTATAGCTGAAGTTTTCCCACAAACTTAAGTCAGATCTTAAAATAGTCTTAGCCTCTATTTCAGAACCATATCCTTTGAAGTTACCAACATTGGTAAAGGGCCCACCCCAGGAAATAAAATCTTCTAACTGTTGATAATAAAATGTAACCGCCAAGCGTGTGTTGTCTATACGAAGGATATTTTGCCATTCTAGGGTCGATAGCGTCTCAGGCTTGCTCACTAGATAATTAATCGCTGCCCATGGTGGAGACACTGGGTTACCAGCTCCAAAATAACTATTTAATTGACTCCCGAAAATATCAGGTGTCCGGGTCGACTTATTAAACATCAGTTTACTAGTCCAAGCAGAAAAAGGAGAATAAATGACTGCTAAGCGTGGACTGAAGTAAGTATTTCTAAACCCCAGCATCTCATTCTTATCAACACGCCCTGCAGCAACAACTTTCCACTTAGAATTTAGGCGAAATTCATTCTGCATATAAATACCAAGCGCGTATGTATCTTTATTTTGGGTCAAAGGATCTATAAAATTGTATTTATTTCCGCCGCAAATAGGATTGCTTGTGTCGCCGCAAACAGGATTATCGGGAGACCAACTGAAAACATAATTATTCCTGTTCTGGTCTGCACGGCCCTGAATTCCAATCTGCATGTTATTATTACCAGATTTCCAAACCAAAGCAGCTTCTATATTATAAGTGAATTGGGCATTGTCATAGCTATTCTCGCCCTGTGCAGCAGGATCTACAGCTTTCGTAGTAACTCGAACATTGCGCTTATTATCGTAGCATAATTCAAATTTAGTAGATAATTCTTTATTCCATTCTTTCTGATTTCGAATCACAATGCTGTCTACATGTTCATAACGTGAGCCATCAACACCGGAGCTAGGAGCCATCGCATGTTTAAGATCTGGGAAAGTATTGTTCAGTGAATACCCCAAGATCTGCCAATCTCCCATATTAGCTTGAGTTGTCAGGAAGTAACTAGGCGCCAGCTTGCCTGTATTGGTAGTGCCAGCTAGATCAGGGTTATGAGCACCTGGAGCCCAAGCATCCCATCCCTCCTTCGACATCGCTGTACCCGTTGCAATCAAGGAACTTGAAGGTCCAATTTCAGTTCCTACAACAGCCGTGCCCTCATTGGTCTGATTTCCAAGCGCAATCTGGACCTCATTCCCTTTTTTAGCACTTTTAGTAATAATATTAATCGTCGCTAAGAGAGAGTATGTTCCGTAAAGGACTGATCCTGGGCCTACGATAATTTCAACTCTATCGGCTATGCCAAGATCAATCGGACCATTGAGAAAATCAGGTTCACTCACATTTGCAATATTATGTCCGTTAATCAAAATCGCAACCTTCTGATTATCATTGGGTGCAATTCCACGAACTTGTGCCGTATATTGAATATCCTTGTGAAAAACTCCAAATCCAGGAACTGTCCGTAGAAGTTCTTTCAAAGTATGATATCCGTGAAGTTTGATCTGCTTTTCAGTAAAGACGTACATTGTATTGGGGGCTTCATCGATAGGTTCGAGTTGTCTTGAGGATGTCACGACCTTCACATCCATCAGCTTTTCAATAGATAGATCAGCCAGTTCTTGCAGAGGGTTCTCTTCGGCTTGGACATTTGAAGTCAGGTAAAGTAATGAGACTAAAATACAACAAGATGCGCTCTTTAGACCTTTTGATCGCATAGTTTTCCCCTTATCCTTAAGTACTTTTAGTGAGTACCTAGAGTCTCCCATAAATTACTACCTTTGCAATAGAATATTACAAAATGAATTCCCCGAATCGTTGACTGTATTTCGCAGGAAAAAATCAAAGAGACCCTCAGTGGAGGTGAAGGCAGAAGATTCAAGAATTTGAAATAGAATCCATTCCAGCCATCTGGCAAAAAGACAGCATTAAAGCCTAATACTCAAAGTACCATAGAGTGCTCGTCCCGAATGGATTGGGATGGAGTTCACGAGTTGAGCATTAATATCAGGATATGAGATCGCTTCATTAAAAAGGTTGTCCACGAAAAGAGATACGCTCATCAAAGGAAGACGATTCAAATTCCAAAATCGATTGATATCCATCGAAGCATTAAAAGTAACTAGATGATAAGCTGTAGCATCTCGATTTACAACCAATGCTGTGCTTGAGTATCTAGTAGTTGGAGTGGGGTTTCCAAAAAAGCTATCAAAAGCTGCCAAAGTGAAACCCTGTTTCGTTTCGAAGGAGATCCCAAGTTTTGCCATGAAATGAGGGCTATAAGTCGTATTAATTTGACCCAGCTCATTACGATTGGTTTGCAAAGAGGTATTTCCGAAAAGTGATAAATTGCTGCCGACTAAGGCTTTACCTTCTAACTCAATTCCATCAAAAGTGATCTCACCAGAGTTCACAAACTGGATTGGGAATCCTACACGTTTAATGAGATTTGTCATATTGCTATGATAATAGCCCAATGAAATCTCACTGTGCGTTTCATGATAAAATACCTGGAACTCTGATGTAGTGATAATTTCTGGCCTGAGATTTGGATTTCCAGCAAATAACCCCTGGAGCATCAAATGCCGTCTCTATAAAAGTTGGAGAACGGAAAGCCTCGCCATGTAAGAGCTTGACTCCCCAATGATCATTAAAATTTGTAATGACGGCAGCACGGGGCGAGATTCGCCCATCTTGAAATTCGGGCTTATTGTACTGCGCTCCAGCGGTGAGTTTGAGCCATTCAAAAGGTTTGTAGTCTAGTTGCGCATAGAGGGCCCCTTGTTGATTATGGACCATTCTTTCAGCTGGTGAACTATAAACTCCATATATTCCATTAAGATTTTCATATCTGGTACCAACCAGCAAATTTAAATCTTTCCACAGGGAACCTGATACATTGATCTCTCCTAATAAATCCCTGCTTCTGATCAGATCGCCAAGCGCCAGAGAATTAAAAGTAATATTATACTTGATTGTCCAATCGCCTCCGAGTTTGTTCTGATATCCCAAGTCCAACATTAAATTATCATTCCTCATTTTTTCTACAGGATATAGGCCAGTGACTGATAGCGCGTTGCTGCTGGATCTACCGAAAAATCCATTTAGTTTAAGATCTTTGTAGCCAATCACAAAATCCGTGCCGATATCACCATCATTAGTCTTAAAAGTACTGGAGGTCTGCGGTAGTCCAAGTAGCGATCCAAAATCTGTGTATGTGTAATCCCAGCCTGAAGAATCTAGTGTTCTTGCTCTAAGGACAACCTCCCAGTCTTCATTTTTGTAGCTAGCTGAGGCCTGAGTGTACTTTGTATCAAAGCTTCCGTATGTAAATGAAAGAGCTGCATCATCCACTTTTTCAGCAGACTTTGTTTTAATATTAATCACACCAGAAAACGCACTAGATCCATAGAGCACTGAGCCAGGACCGCGGATGACTTCGATCTTATCAATTAAATTTATAGGAAAAGCGGATAAAATGCCTACAACGAAACCTTGAGCCTGTGAATCTCGCAAAGGCCTACCATTGATTAGGATCAAAACATGGTTGTTTTCATGCTGAAGACCTTGGCCACGTATCGAAACAACGTTCCCAGGAAGCATCGAACTTCCTAAAGTTTGCAGACTTGTAATTCTATTTAGAATATATCTAAGATTATTAGCGCCGAATCGTTTGATCTCCTCTGAACTCATCACGTTGATCACAGCAGGAGCTTCATAAATGCTTTCTTGCTTTTTAGAGGCCGTAGTGACCTCCATTTTCATCAATTCTTATAGACTAGCATATAAATTTTCTATATTTTTTAAAAAATTAATTCATCAGGTTCTTCACGGTTCAACCGGATCACAACGCGCCGAGCTGTCCGCTAGAGAGCGACGAGATTCAATCGTGGGGTCTGCGCAACTGTAGAATCATTGCGTCTCTCTCGACAGCTAATTTTTTGAATATTGGGCCACACTTCTTTTAGCCACGGTGTTCTCTTCTTCTCGTCCAGGTGGGCTAACTCAAATTTGGCTTTCTCATGTACAATGAGTGTTGACCAAAGTAATCGCCATGAACTAATGGTATTCTATGAAGTCACTGAAATTTACGAAGATGCAGGGTTTGGGCAACGACTTCATCGTTATTGATGATCTCGGGACTCAACCTACTACCTCGGGCGATCTGACCCCTGAAGTTGCGAAGAAAATTTGTGATCGCAGGTTTGGGGTGGGTGCTGACCAGATTCTTTGGTTACGAAAAGTGGAATCTAGCCGCGCTCGGTCCGATCTACGCATGGAAATCCTGAACGCAGACGGGTCCGTTGCCGAAATGTGCGGTAATGGAATTCGTGCTGTCGCTCTTTATTTGAATCGCCACCTCTTTAAAGACAAGACTGAATTCAATATCGAGACCTTGGCAGGAATCAAGACCGTCCAGGTTAAGGGAAATTCGGTACTTGTTGATATGGGCATTCCCACTCTTGGATCAAAGATCTTGATGGGCGGTGAACTTCTCTTAACGGATGAGCTTCTCTCAACGGGTGAGCTACTCTTAACGTCTCAGCTCAACTCAAAAGGTAAGCTTCTCCCAACAACCGATTTTGAATTTTTCGAAGTGAACGTAGGTAATCCTCACGCCGTCATTTTTGTAGACGAGGTAAAAGCATTTTTGGTGAAAAAATGGGGACCTCTTATAGAAAAGCACCCACGTTTCCCTAATCGTACTAATGTCGAGTTTGTCGAGGTTAAGTCTCCCCACGCAATTCAAGTTCGAGTGTGGGAACGAGGCGCTGGCATTACCTTGGCATGTGGAACGGGGGCCTGTGCGGCAGCAGTGGCGAGCCTAACTACAGGTAAAGTTCAGAACCCGGTAGAAGTGCAACTGCCAGGCGGAAATCTCAAAATAACCTGGGCGGGGGCTGGCAGCTCTGTAATGATGGAAGGTCCGGCTGAAGAAGTATTTACCGGAAAAATAAAGATTGAGTGAGGAATTCAGTCGAGCAAGAGTCCGCCTAATGCAGCGGAGATATCAAAATCTACTCGAACCTCTGCCCATCGGAACTTCACCTAATTTAATACGGAAAGTAAGATAGAACCGAACCCAAGCGTTCGAAGATTAACTTAATAATCCATAATATCTAATTATCCATTTGCGACAGCGGATTGATGTAAAGCCGAAAGCTCTTGTCTCGGTGGCGGCGAATTGCGAAAACGCCATTTTCTTTCTCATTCGAAAGCCGAGCATAGAAAACCGGATCAATTTCCGCAATTTCATGCACGCTTTTGCCTTCGTATTTGCCAAAGTCAATAATTACAAGACTCTCGTCGATTATACCCGTCACTGGACTACCGTTCAGGCTCAATATTACCTCCTTGTAAAGTCAATCATGAGCACTATGAGTCTAAACGTTTCCTGCGGGAGTTTCAACTCGTTCGAAATAAATGCAATGTGTCAGATCGGCGTTTGTGCTATATCTCGCGCATATGTGTGGCATTGTAGGCTTAATAGGTACCCAAGAAGCGGCAAAAGAGGCTTTTCTGGGGCTAACGACCCTCCAACATCGCGGGCAAGATGCCGCTGGTATTCTAACGTATGATAGCCTCGGGTTTCATAGTGTGAAGAGTACTGGATTGGTAGAATCAGTCTTTACCCGTGAGAATATGAGCAGCTTGACTGGGAATATGGCTCTCGGGCACGCTCGCTATAGCACGATTGGTAGGGGGGATCTGATTGATGTTCAGCCCTTTTTGATCAGTTATCCTTTTGGAATCGGGATGGTCCATAACGGCAACATCGTTAACTGCAACGAGTTAGCTAAGGATTTGAGAACTCGCGGCCGCCGCCACATGCTGACTCATTCTGATACTGAGATCGTATTGAATCTCTTTGCCGAAGGCTTGGCTCAATTTCCGGTCGGTGATGGGTCTTCTAATTTAAATTTTGATCATATTTGTGCTTCGGTGCAGGACATTTTTAAAAGAGTGAACGGCAGTTACAGCATTGTGACTTTGATTGCCGATCAGGGGCTTGTTGCCTTTCGAGATCCCTATGGGATTCGTCCGCTAGTTTTGGGTAGAAAAAAAGTAGAGTCGGGCGGTTTCGCCCATATTGTTGCTTCCGAGAGCGTCTCGCTCCCATTTCTTGGGTATGAGATGGTTCGGGATATTAAGCCGGGTGAAGTACTTTTTATTGATTTAGAAGGCGGCATTCATTCGCGAGTTCTAGATCAACGTAAAGCTCGCCACTGCATGTTTGAGTGGGTTTATTTCGCGTCACCTGAGTCAGTGATTGATGAGGTTCCTGTTTATGGAGCTAGAATCAATTTAGGGAGAAATCTAGCTCATCTTATTCAAGAACAGATGATCAAGAAAAAAATTGAAGTTGATATCGTGGTTCCGGTTCCCGAAACTTCTCGAATCGCTGCAATCGCGCTCGCTGAAGTACTTAGGATTCCTTACCGCGAAGTTCTGATCAAGAATCGTTATATTAAACGAACTTTTATTTTAGATTCTCAAGAGAAACGCCAAAAAGCGGTGAATCTCAAACTCTCTCCGGTGCGCTCTGAGATCGAAGGCAAAAGAGTTTTGTTGGTGGACGATTCGATTGTTCGAGGTACCACCTCCCGCAAGATTATTGAGCTTGTCAGAAGTGCAGGTGCTTCCAAAGTTTACTTCGTATCGACATGCCCTCCTATTCAAAATCCTTGTTATTACGGAATTGATTTTCCAGTTGAGTCTGAGTTGATAGCCTCAGGACGTGATTTAGCCTCTATTGAAAAAGAGCTGAGTGCTGATGGCGTAATCTATCAAGACTTGGAAGGCTTGGAGAGGTCTATTACCGAAGCATCCAGTGGCACGACTCCGGCCACAATCTGTATGGCCTGTTTAAATGGCAAGTACCCGACAGATATTTCTGCAGGCACACGTTTTGCTGCAGCGCGAGGACAAGATCGGAAGGAAATTTCGTGATTCCACTTTTATATCGTGGCTCTGTTAAAGATTTGATGGGACCGGTGCCGGTATCCAACCCCACTCAGCATCCAACGAAGGCCGTAATTTTTGATTACTCTGATGCGTTTTCTGTTTTTGATTGGGGTCGGCTGACGGATCTTCTGCCGCGTAAAGGAGAGGCTCTGGCGACTTTAGCCGCCGAGATTTTTGAGAAACTGGAGAACCCCCAAACTTGGCGAGAATTCTCTCGGAGTCCAGAAGCTTTGGCAATGAGAAAAGCCAATCGCTTCGGAGCTGTTTTTAATGAAATTGGAGAAGAACTCCAGGCAGCAGGACTTAGGACACATTACCTGGGTGTATTGGAAACGCTTCCTTCAGAAGTGTCTACTTTTCAAACGAGCGGGCCTAAGAAATTATCTGAAGTTCATAATCCGATTCGGCGCTTGGTGGTTAAACAGGTGTCAGCTGTTAAGCCTAATCTGACTTCCGTTTTAGGACGATCTTTGCCGGATTATTATCCGACCCGTACTTCTCCTTTACCAAGGCTGGTGCCTTTGGAAGTTGTTTTCAGAATGAGTTGTCCGGAGGGAAGTTCTCTTTTTGATCGCGTGAATCGTGATTCTGGTTACATGGCCTCTCTAGGATTTCCTGATGTCCAGGTCAATTCCAGTGCAAGGTGGGATTTTCCAGTTCTAGAACTTTTTACAAAATTGGAATCTACAGATCGTCCGGTCTCCTTACCGGAGGCACTGGCGATATCAGGTTTATCTGCTGGGCAGCTTCAGGAAGTATTATTAAAAACGGCATGGGTGGCTGGTCTTCTCAAATACTGGTGCGCTAAGCTAGGGTTAGAATTGGCGGACGGTAAGTTAGAGTGGGCGCTCGGAGAAGATGGAAAATGTTTTCTGGTCGATGCGATTGGTCCTGATGAACTTCGGATTTTGAAAGATGGCATTCAGCTGTCTAAAGAGTTTCTGCGCAGCTTTTATAAAACTTCGGCTTGGTATGAATCTGTAGAAAAAGCCAAGGCCCAGGCCAAAAAAGTCGGTGCACATGATTGGAAAAAATGGGTACCAGAAATCCCTCCGACCCTTACTGCCCAATATCGCGAGTTGGCAATTCAAGTTTATCTTTCCCTAGCTAATGAATTGAGCGGAAGAAAATGGTTTGCCGATGCTTCTGGAGTGAAGCATGTGATTGCGGAGCTGAAAAGTTTAAAGGAAGAACTGAAAACTTCAAAAAGTGAATTGCAAAGTGCGGAAGCGGGGAGTGCGAAGTGAGCTCAGTTTTAGTCATTGGTTCAGGGGGTAGAGAGCACGCTCTTGCCTGGAAATTATCGCTATCTCCTCAGGTGTCCAGAATTGTAGTTGCACCTGGAAATGCGGGAATGCCTAAGGCCTGGGAACGTTGGCCCGGCGCCTCAAGCAATCCGACGGCTTCAGCTGGGCCTAACTTATCTGAAGTTGGATTCCAAACACTGGCTGAAAAAGCTGTGGCTGAAGGAATCGATTTAGTCGTTGTAGGCCCTGATAACCCACTGGCAGATGGAATTGTGGATGTTTTTGAAGCGGCTGGGCTGCTTGTTTTTGGTCCTACTGCGGGCGCCGCTCAAATAGAAGCCAGCAAGGCTTTTGCGAAGGCTGTGATGAAGTCTGCAGGAATTCCTACCGCTAAATATTGGGTCGCTGAATCTCAAGAGGAAGCTCGAAAAATTCTTCGCTCTGTTCCTTGGGAAGGTCCCGACAAGCGGGGATGGGTCGTTAAGGTCGATGGGTTAGCTTTTGGTAAGGGTGTAAAGGTTTGCAATTCGCTGGCAGAATCTTTGGAAGCCGTGAATTCGTTAGCAGGAGGGGGACCCTCATTTGCTATAACTTTGGTGATTGAGGAACGTCTTCAAGGAGAAGAATTATCTTGGATGGCATTTTGTGACGGCGAGCGCTGTGCTCTGTTACAACCGGCCAGGGATTATAAACGTTTATTAGATAACGACCTGGGGCCCAATACCGGCGGAATGGGCTCATTTAGTCCTGTGCCGGGCGTGCCTGAATCCTGGACTGAGCGGGTTCGAGAATCAGTTTTTTTACCTGCTTTACGTGAAATGAAACGGAGAGGGAATCCCTTCAAGGGTCTACTGTACGCGGGGCTTATGGTGGATTTTGCCTCAAATCAGTTCTGGGTATTGGAATTCAATGCTCGATTCGGTGATCCAGAGACCCAAGTTTTGATGCCTCGTATAGACGGTGACCTCTACCCCTGGTTGAAAGCGGCGGCTGAAGGCAATTTGAGTTCTTTACCTCCCGTGGTTCCTTTTAAAAAAGAAGCGGCAGTAGTTGTAGTGGCGGCTTCGGGTGGTTATCCGGATTCTCCTCGTGTTGGAAAGCAAATTAAGTCTGAGGTTTTGAATGAGACCGACTATTTTTTTGCCGGCGTAAAAAGTGCCGAAGAAGGTGGAGG
>JBDSKY010000529.1:0-3432 GCA_039916675.1 Bdellovibrionia bacterium | reverse complement strand
GCGACCAATAAAAGAGAGCTTCAAAAAGATTCTCTTAGTTCTACTGAAAAGGGGAGCGCAAGCGTCAAAGTTGCTTCTTTTTATCGCTTTGGAGCAATAAGCGAAATAGCTGATCACCGCCAATATTTTAAAGAGCTTTGCCTCAGATTGAGCATGAAAGGGACTATTTTATTAAGTCCCGAAGGGATCAATGCGACGGTCGTAGGCACTGTGGAGGCCATTGACGAGTTTCAAGGCGTGTTAGCGAAGCACCCCCTTTGGAGCGGATTGGAATATAAGGAAAGTTTCTGTCATAAGATTCCCTATACAAGGATGTTGGTTAAGGTAAAGAAAGAGATTATTCCCATAGGAGATATGGCAATCAAGCCTGCCGAGTGGACTGCTCCAAGGCTGAGTCCCTTGGAATTAAAGCGTTGGTTAGATGAAGGACGGGAAATTACCTTGGTAGATACCCGGAATGAGTATGAAATTCAGCACGGGACTTTTGAAAACGCCCTGACTCTGGGATTGGATCACTTCAGGGAGATCCCTGCCAAGCTGGAAGCGCTTCCGGACGATGTCAAAACACGCCCCATGGTTATGTTCTGCACAGGAGGCATACGGTGCGAAAAAGCATCCGTAGTGGCCAATCAAAAAGGCATTAAGAATGTCTTCCAGCTGGACGGTGGAATACTTAAATATTTTGAGCAATGCGGAGACAGTCACTACAAAGGTGATTGTTTTGTTTTTGACTACCGGATTGCGGTGGATAAAAATTTAAAGCCTGTAAATTTGAAAACTGTGGATTTACAGTCTGCTAATTATCAACCGCTTGGCTCCAGTTCTAGCATCACGGCTTCGGCCTCGAACGGCGATGAGTGAGGAGAGGCGTACTTTTCGCTACCAACAGTACATGGATATTCCTTTAGGCTCGTTAACAGGTTTGGGCTGTTTTGGAAGGATCTCCAGCGGCAAATCATCCCTATGTTTACTGGCAAAGGAATTTTCATCGAAAGTCCCATTCTCAATGGCAGTTACATAAGAATTAAACTCTGCCACAGAAAGCCTGGATTTTGGATGTACGGACAGACTCTTTTTAACGACATCTAAGAGTTGTCTCTCTCCAGGTGCTTCTGGAGAATTTGATCTAAGGAGGTGATCTCGGGTCACATCAATTATGGCCTGAAGCTCCATGGTTTGGTCAGCTTTGCATTGGAAGAATGGCTTCCACTGCTTCCTTCCCTTTTCTAAGATTTTGAAGCATGGATCGAAAGTTTGAAACACTGTTCGTCCTATCATAAGTGAGGCGGCTACCAGTCCAAGTGAATAAACGTCCGCTTTTACGGCGTTATCCGCTTGCTCCTTTTTCGTATCACCTAACCATCCTAAAATGAGTTCCGGGGCCATATATTCTAGGGAGCCTGAAACATTGCGTTCCTTTCTGGCAGAAATTAATTCCTCGGGTTTGTTTAGGAGCCCATAGTCTCCCAAAACCGCTTCTGGTCCCGCTGGGGTAGTTCTATAAAAAATATTTGCGGATTTAATATCATTGTGTGCGTAGCCTTGGGCTTGAATTTCTTTCAGGCCCTGTGAGACTTGCTCCAGTATTCTCAATTGCTGCGCGTAAGTAAAGGGTCCGTGTGAGTTAATCAACTTCGAAATGTCCCCCTGATAAAGGGGCTGAAATATTGCTTTCTTATTTGCACCCAATTGAGGGATCAATCCTTCAGCTTTTGAACAGAAGGACTCCGCAATGGACCGCTCTTTACAGAAATTTTCTAGCGATTTCGTATCTGCTTTTAGGGGAGAGATCATTGCCACATCTTCCCAGTTTTTGTATGAAACTGCTTTCTGGACCGACTTGAAGCCTCCCTTTCCGATTACTTTTGGTTGGAATACGAGATACATCTTTCCAGCATCGTCAAAGGTCACCACTACATCTCTATCAGGTGCAAAAGAAACCCATCTCCTGAACTTCGTGCGCTTCACCTTTGCAAAATAAGTCTCACCTCCCTGATCCTTATATTCTTTCTTGATATCTTTAATCTGTTTGAAAAATTGATACAATTGATCCCCAGTTGGAGCTCTTCCTAGGACTTGAGACAGATCTTTGATAGCGAGGGCCATCCTTCTCTCCATTTTGGGGCTAGGCGTAGTTGAGAAGTCTTTTGATAGTTTATCTAATGCAAAATCAAGTTTTCGTTGGTTCTTCTCATTAAGCTCGACTTTGCTCTTTGATTCCGTGGAACAGCTATATCCAATGAAGTCTGGTTTATCGGCTTGAGCGTTATTTGAGAGACAGCTTATAAGAATCGTGAGGATCACGGTTTGAAAAGCCTTTTTCATTGGCAGTTCCTTTTGAGCAATGTTTAGGTACATCTAGCTTCCTGGAAAGTTTATGAACTTAGTTTAACAAATATTACTTAAACCGGCAAAAGTTACGATTGAACATGCCCGACAAGAGGCCAATAACTGACAAAAAAGATTCTTTTAATTATAAGATCAAATAGTAAGATCTCTCTGCAACGCAGTAAAACTTTCTTGCCCTTATGCTTCTCATTTTAGTACACTTAGATTCTAAAGATGAATATCACGATGAATAGCGAAATAAGTATCAAGGCAAAGAGCCGGACAATGTATCCTTTTAAGGCCAGGCCCCGTGGGCTCGAAAAATTTGCCGGTGTCACCGTTTTGTTGTCAATATTTTGGCTCTGCGGAGTGGCTGGTAGTTTTGCTTTCGCGGGCGAGAGTGACCGAAATGCTGACCAGAGCGACGAGTACAGCTTTAATTGGCTCGATCCGGACAAGAAGATTTATGTTCTCCAGAATCGAAAGTATTTAAAAGCTGGCCATCCCGTGATCAGTCTTATGGCTGGGGCTGGTTTCTCCAACCCTTATAAGATTACCTACAATCTTGACCCTCGATTTGCTTACTATATTAATGAAACCTGGGGCGTAGAAGTCTTTTATACTCTGACCAATAATACGGACAATAGTACTTTAGTGGCTCTAGGTTTGGCAGCTAAGAATGTCATGCCTCAAATTAGAGAGATTCGCGCGCAATCGGGGGCAATGATCCACTATGTCCCTTGGTACGCCAAAATTAATGTATTCAACAATATTCTCTATTTCGATTGGTATTTCGGAGTCGGTGCGGGAAAAATCAGTGCTTTCGTTGATCAACGGAAGAGTACTGATGCTCCTTCGAACTTTGTAGCACAGGACCTGTACGGGCTTTTCCTGAGTTCAGGTCATGAATATCATCTTTCCCAAAACCTATTAGTCAGACTCGATGTTTCGGGCGCCATTTATCCTGCACCGGTAAGTGGCTTTACGGGGGATTCTGCATGGTACTCCAATTTCAACTTCGGACTTGGAATCGGGTGGAAACTCTAACACTGAGATTAACCGGGTTTTATTTTCTATTGAGTATGCTTCTTGGTATAGCCTTGA
>JBDSKY010000528.1:0-5179 GCA_039916675.1 Bdellovibrionia bacterium | reverse complement strand
CACTGCAGCGGGTCCGTCCATTGTCCCTGGATTTTCAGCTTTGAACGGTGGGCAGGGGACTGCAAACCCAGCTTTAGGGGCGTCGACAACCGGAATGCCCTCCATGGCTATTCCCGGGATGGTCGGGGGCGCTCTGCCGGGAATGAACTTGCCTGGAATTAGTAATTCCGGAAATACTTATTCGGGATATGGCTCTCCAATTGCGGTAAGCTTACCCATGCCAACTCCTATACCACTTGTTCCTATTGCTACACCTGCGCCGGTAACCTTTGCTCCATCGGGAGCGGATCCACTTTGCCCTCTTTGTGCGCCTCCAGTGACTTCTCCTGGCCCCGTTCTCCCTGCCTCGACAAATGTGAAATTCTCGTTTACCGTTCAATAACGGGAGTCCATTGGATGGCAAAACATTTATCTTATGTCACGTTGTTGTTGGTAGCTTCTCATTTAAACGTGCCATGGGCTTCGGCAGATATCAAAAAGAGCTTTGTTGAGGTCTACAGACTCTATAATAATGGAGCATACGCTCAAGCGGTTGAAGACTTGAGTGCTATAAATACCACCCAGCTTGATACTGAGGAAAAAATCGCAATAGCCTACTGGAAAGGGATTTGTTTTAGCAAAATGCAGACTTTCGACCGAGCTGTGACTTCTCTTCAAGAAGCAGCCCGGCTGGGGGGGGACTATAAAGATCTGTATTACGAATTGGGGCAAGCACTTTACGCAAGTCAGCTTTTACGGCCGGCACTTGCAGCTTTTGAGAAGTCCGTAAACAATAAGTATAAGGTGGGTGCCTCCCTGTATTATAAGGGTTTCATTAATCAAATTTTAGAAGACTATTCAGTGGCGATTAGTACCTATAGAGCCATACTTCGTCTGCCCGACGATTTGGATAAGGTCAAGGAAGGAAGCCTCCTTCAAATTGCTGAACTAGAACTGAATACAGCAATGGCAGAAAAGGATCTTGCCAAGCGAAAAACCAGAATTTCAAAGCGGGTGATACCGGCCTTTCAGAGCGTGATCGATTATGCGGATACGGGGCCAGCTGCGGATGAAGCTCGCCGAAGTTTATCGACCCTGATGCCCCAGTCAACTGCAGTGAGCGAGGGACCTAAATTTCAAAACGGCGTCCTCTTTCCTGCACGTCTTTGGACAGTTCGGGCCGTTCAAGATTTAAAATACGACTCTAATGTGATCTTTCGAGCAAACAACGCTTTGCTGCAAATTAGTAATGCCGGGTCTGCCGTTTCAAAAACCGACATTGATACTCGATATGATTTTATTTGGGATCGCCAATATGTCGTTTCACCTGAAGTGGATGTGAATTATACGCTGAATTGGAATCGCGCGGAAGCCAATGTGATTTCCAATGATGCGCTTTCAATCACCAGCTACCTTAGATCTCGCCGCGAGCACACGGTGCTGGGCGCGCCTTCGGCGATGAACTTTGATTTGGAGTATAACTACACGCTGAGAGATTACCTTAGCCAGTATGCTTTACCTTATTTTAGTAGTTATATTAATCTTACTTACGGTAATCGTATACAGTTGTTGCCCATTGGAAGCACGAGTCTCTATTTAAGTAGCAAATGGTATTTCAATGTGGACTCTGGGCAAAATGCTGTTACTCCGGCCGCAGTCCTAACCCAGAATTTCAATTTGGGAAAAGTAGCCCTGAGTGAAACTTTCACTTATGATTTTAACAGTGCTTTAAATCCTATTTTCAATCGAGCTGATTACCGAATTACAAGTACTTTGAATATATCTGAAATATTTTGGAAGTCGACTTTGAGTGTTGTTTTGGATGTGACGTTTGTGGATACGAAAAATCAATTTGATACTCGGGGTCTCGAAAAAACTATAAGTCCTTCAATAGTTCTAATGCGCGGTTTTAAAAACGGCTTACTCGTTAATCTAAATTATTCTTATACTAATAATATTTCGTTGGACTCGCTTCAGTATGCTTATTCTAAACATATTATTGGTATGGGGATCACTTATCGAATGTAGAGGAATTATTGTGAAACATCCTAATTCTAAAAAAATAAAGGTCATCGATAGTTTATGGACCTTTTTGATTGCATTGGCTTTTTTGGGGCCTTTGGCGTTGCCGCTGCTCTGGAGAAACCCTAGGTTTGATCAACGTACAAAGGTAGCAGGCAGCCTTTTTATAGTAGTTTTCACAGCGGGATTGATTTGGTTTTCGGGAAATTTCCTGGGTGATTTGACGAGGCAATACCAAGAGCTTAAATCGCTGCAAGAATCAAGTTCATAAAATGAAAATTTTTTCTACTACTTAACCGGTTGTTTAGTTTCCGACACCGGCACACTGGTATCTTCGATGAATCCAGTTCTGTAGCGGTTTTCGGGAGAATTGTGCCTGAAAAAATTCGTCTCCTAGTGCATTGATCAGTTATGTTTTTCCGTGGAAAAGATTTGACAACCTTTTCACTTTCCAAATACTGTGGCCCTACAAGATGAAAGGTTGGAGAGTAGTGGTGGCCAGAGAGCACTGCCTATTTTTCCCACAATTTTAAAACTGTAAATATCATTCCCAGAGAATCACTAGTAGTGTCTTTGCTTGGTGAATTCTGGAAAATAATTCGAGCTTGAGGAGCTGTTAAATGCAAGTCATTAAACGCGATGGAACCTATGAAGAAGTTAAAATTGAAAAAATTCTTCACGCTGTGACTCGCGCATGCCGGGGAATCTCAGGGGTAGAGTCCCTTGAAATAGCCAAACGTACTATTAATGGTTTGCATCAAGGGAGTACGACCCAGGAATTGGATGAGCTATCCATGTCTAACGCGGTCTTGCTTATGACCGACGAACCTAATTACTCTAAAGTAGCAGCTAGAATGTTAGCAGAGAGTATTAGAAAAGAAGTTGGAAGAGATCTGGCATTTCGGGACTACGTTCAGAACGCGTCACAGATTGGCCTTTTGTCCGGCAATCTTGTTGAGCTTGCACAGCAGGATATCTCAACCCTTGAGTACGCTATACGACATGAGAGAGATGACCTCTTCGAATATTTTGGTTTAAAGACGGTAGCTGATCGTTATCTTCTTAGAGATCCGAAATCACGGAAGCTTATCGAACGTCCCCAATGGTTGTTTATGCGGGTAGCTCTTGGCCTGTCAAAAACTTTGGATGAGGCGATTACTTTCTATAATATTATTAGTAAGTTTGAATACATGCCCGCGACTCCAACTTTGTTTAACTCGGGGACTCGGCATCCACAAATGAGTTCATGCTATCTTCTGACAGTCGGCGACGATAGTTTGGAAGGGATTTATAAGTCGATCACTGATTGCGCTAAGCTTGCGAAGTATTCAGGCGGCCTTGGGATTGACTGGACTCCTGTTCGTGCTTCAGGAGCTTTGATTCGTGGAACCAATGGTTTGAGTAATGGAATTATCCCTTTCTTGAAAGTTTTTGACTCCTCAGTACATGCTATTAATCAGGGTGGAAAACGAAAAGGAGCTGCCGCAGTTTATCTTGAGCCTTGGCACTCCGACATTGAATCATTTCTCGATTTAAGAAATAGCACTGGATCAGAGGAAAGAAGAACTCATAATCTTAATTTGGCCTTATGGGTGCCTGATCTTTTTATGAAGAGAGTGGAGCAGGATGCTAAATGGAGCTTGTTCTCTCCGAACGATGTACCGGAACTATTAAGTTCCTTTGGCGAAGAATTTGAAGCTTTTTATCATCAAGCAGAAGAAGCAGGTAAAGCCGTTCGAGATATACCTGCCAGAACTCTTTATGGACGAATGATCCAGACTTTAGCAGAAACGGGAAATGGTTGGATTTGTTTTAAAGATAAGGCCAATCTGCGTTCCGCCCAGACTGCTAAAAAGGGAAATGTAATTCATAGCTCTAATCTTTGTACTGAGATTCTTGAGGTTACTTCAACTGAAGAGACTGCAGTTTGTAATTTGGGGAGTGTGAATCTTTCTACTTTTGTAAATTCGAAGTTGGAATTTGATTTTGAACGTCTCAAAGTAGTTGTGAACACGGCGGTGAAATTTCTAGATCGAGTCGTGGACATTAATTTTTACAATACAGGTGAAGCCAAGGCCTCTAATCAAAAATGGAGACCAGTAGGGCTTGGTATTATGGGTATGCAGGATGTGTTTTTCAAAATGCGTTTGCCCTTTACCTCTCCTGAAGCAAAAAAACTTTCCTCTCTGATCTCAGAGACCGTTTACTTCCAAGCTTTGACAAGCAGCCTGAATCTATCTAAAGAGGCGAGTCCTTTTCCAGCCTTTAAAGATTCCCGTTATGCTGATGGACAGCTACAAGTACAGTTAGCTGCACTTCATCAGAATTCAATGCCGGAGCTTCATTTTGATTGGGAAGGCTTGGCACGTGAAATTCGGGATCATGGCGTTCGTAATAGTCTTCTGATTGCGATTGCTCCGACCGCTACGATTGCTTCAATTGTAGGAAGCTTTGAGAGTATTGAGCCTCAGATTTCAAATTTCTTTAAGCGAGAGACCCTAAGTGGGGAGTTCTTACAAGTAAATCGTTACTTAATAGAAGATCTTAAGAGAATGGGAATTTGGAATAATGCCCTTCGTTCAAAAATCATTCAAGCCGAAGGTTCAATTCAAGACATTCAAGAAATTCCTCAAGAAGTGAGAGACCTCTACAAGACTGTTTGGGAAATTTCTCAAAAAGACCTGATTGATATGGCAGCCCATCGGTCTGCATTTATTTGTCAGTCTCAATCTTTAAATCTCTTTATAGAGAATCCAAGTATTGGAAAACTTTCCTCGATGTATATGTATGCTTGGAATCAGGGTATTAAAACTACATATTACCTTCGCTCACGAGCCAGGACTTCGATTCAGAAGGCTACAGTCTCCGCTGTCATGGCTGAAGTAGCTGCTGAAGCCGCCATTGTTTGCTCTCTTGAAAACCCAGAAACCTGTGAGGCCTGTCAATAATATGATTCTTAGCCATGAGTTAGATTTAACTCTGCGTCCAATGAAGTATCCTCAGTTCTTTCAATTGTATAAGAACTCTATTAAGAACATTTGGACCACTGAAGAGATCGATTTTTCAATTGATTTTGAGCACCTCAGGGATCGGCTTACGCCGCAAGAGGCGCACTTGATTCGAAGGTTAGTCGCATTTTTTGCGACGGCCGATAATCTAGTGGCGCATAACTTTGTTT
>JBDSKY010000527.1:0-7031 GCA_039916675.1 Bdellovibrionia bacterium | reverse complement strand
GGATTGTAAGAATTCCGTAATGTCCTGCTTCTAAGGCAATTTCCATTGGCCACTCACGTAATCCGTTCAGCTGACGGGATTCAAGCGTAAATTCCTTTTTAAATACTTTATATCCAGGACTATCGATCTGAAGACTCAGGGGAGTATCCAATGGCGCTTGCACTACCGGATAACTGGAGTCAACTTGAGCGCCATTTAGCGTGATATTTGCTTGAGTGACACCGGGTGAGATATTCAATCTTAGCTGAATCATCTTTTCGGCCACTTTTTCGTTTGCGGTATTGGCTACAGATCTGGCGCTGGCGGCGGCAGGTGTTGTAGATACCCCATTCAGAGAGACGGTTACTGATTTTTGTTCGCCTTTCCGAAGGGTAATCTCTTCCTGGAAGAATCCATTTTGGCCCGAGACCGTTATTTGCAAAGGCGTTCCTACAGCTAGACCCTTAAGAGTAGCTGGAAGAGACTTTGCCATTTTGGTGCCATTGATCGCGACGGTGACATTTTTATCGTTTCCTTCGAGGGTTAGACGGGCCTCGATTCCTCCTGAGGAATCGGTCAGAAGGTCGGAAAGGACAGGCACGCTGACACCAAATTGGGGTCCGACGAATGAGACGCCTAATAGTGCTACTATGGCTATGGTTAAAAGTTTGGGAAAGCCGCTGCGTTCAGAGGTTCTAGCAGTTTGACGCGGTCGGGAAGGTGAGCTTTTTTGAGTATTCGTTCGTTGTGGATTGGACGGGTGATTATTTACCGCCGATCTTGGCAAAGGACTCGCCATGCTGGTTGATGCTCTGGATCGTTGTGTTGCCGGCGCATTGGTGGGCGCCGCTTCGAATTCTATTTGGGTACTTTTATGATCTGCATCTAATTCTATGGCGCGACCGCCGCTGGATTTGAAATCGGCGATAGTGCTATCTTCTTTATTCCTGTGGTCATCTCGTTTACTTTTAGGTTCTGGATCTAAAGCAGCAATTTCCGCTTCACCCAAGAGGAGCAGTTTTTCTGCCTTATTATTTAGTTTTTGTATAAGTTTTCGATCTTCCACTATTTCGTTTTTGAATAAATCCCTGGCATGATAGCTCAGGTCAGAAGGGTTGAATTCTGGATTGAAGCTAAAGAGAAATTTATGAAGGGCTTTTTGAAGCTCCTCTGCAGATTGATATCGTTTTTCTTTCTGCCTAGCTAAGGTCTTGAGGACTATGTAGTCGAGTTCTTTTGGAACGCTCGGATTAAGTGTCGAAGGGGGTTTGACATGGGTATGGCAACTTTCGATCAGCTTCAAGACCGCTAGGTCGCTTTCCCCCGCGAATAACTTTTTGCCTGTAAGCATTTCCCAAAGAACAGCCCCTAAGGCGAATATATCACTTCGCCCGTCTAGAACATCTCCGCTGATTTGTTCCGGCGATAGATAGCTGGGCTTTCCCTTAATTACTCCAGCCCGTGTGGATTCCACGTTGGTGGTGGCTTTAGCTATTCCGAAATCAATGACTTTTACAGTTCCCTCAAATGAGGTGATAATATTTTGAGGACTAATATCGCGATGGACAACGTTTAAAGGAGTTCCCGAAATTTTGTCTCTGAAACTGTGTGCATAGTTCAGACCCGAGGCGGCTTGCTCAATAATATAGGTGACCAGTTCAACTGGAAAAGATTGTTTTAATTCTGCGAATCTAGACATCAGTTGCCTTAGGTTTCGACCGTCAATCCATTCCATCGCGATGAAAGGTTGTTCCATCTCTTCGCCAAAATCATAAAGTTGCACAATATTAGGATGGTTAAAACCCATCGTGACTTTGATTTCAGATTTGAACATTTGAAGAAATTCTTTATTGGCACCGAATCCACCCTGGATTCTCTTGATAACAATAATGCGCCCCGCGCCATCAATAGAGGCGAGCCTTGCGCGGTAGATCTCAGCCATTCCGCCTTGCGCTATATGGTCAAGTAGGAAGTACCGACCGAATTTCTTGAGGACCTCTGACATGGTTAAAGCACCTTCTCAAGGACTATTCGGGATAGGCTAAGGTTTTCTAAAGTGGAATTTAAGGATTGAACTATAGATCCAGTTTACTTACAAAACATACTTATAACCAACGCCATAAATTGATACAATATGTGTAGAAAGCGACGGAATTTTTTTCCTAAGAGCGCGAATATGTACATCTATCGTACGATCATTTGTTTCTTTGGACTGATCGCGCCAAACCTCTTTTAAAATAATTTCTCTGGATACAATTGTTCCGGCCTGTACTGCTAGATAACGCAATATATCAAATTCCGTCAAAGTAAGTTGAGCTTTCTTCCCTTCGAAAGTTACTTCACGATTGGCTTGATCAATTTTTAAGTCGCCAACAATTAAGGACTGGTGCGAATTGTCTTCCGTGGTTTTTCTCAGGCGTACTTTGATCCGGGCCAAGAGTTCTTTATAGTCAAAGGGTTTAGCAATGTAGTCATCCGCTCCTGCGGTAAGTCCTTGAGTGATATTGGCCACACTGTTTTTTGCAGAAAGAAAAATGATAGGGATCCGACTTGTTTTTTCATCCTGTTTTAAGAGATTACAGGCGTCATAGCCACTGAGTATGGGTAACATTATGTCTAGAAGGATGAGGTCGGGGGATTTGTTTCTGGCAAAGTCGATGCCGAGAACCGCATTCTCCGCAGTAATGATATGAAATTCCTTCGAAAGCATCGCCTCAAGAAATTTCCGGGTGTCGGCATTATCTTCAATAATCAGTATTGTAGGTTTTTCCATGCTTTGTAAAGAAAGTCTAACATATTAACAATTCTCGGCATTAGAATAATGTTGGGAATTGTTATTTTAACGAAGATTATAAATATTAAATTATTTAAGCAGCGCGACGATAATTGGCCGCGACAAATTCTTCAGTAATGTCTGTTTCTAGTGCGCCCCATTTCGGATGAGCCTTTAGAAAAATTTGGACTAGTTGAGGATCAAACTGGCGTCCAGAAAACTGTTTAAGTTCTTTATAAGCAAAATCAAAATCCAGTCCTTTCCGGTACGGTCGGGTGGTCGTCATGGCGTCAAACGTATCTGCAATTAATAGTATTCTGGCGGTGAGTGGGATGTTCTCCCCTTTGATACCATCAGGGTAGCCGGCTCCATCAATTCTTTCATGATGATGCCTTACACCTGGGAGGGTCGATCGAAAAAACGGCACTTGAGCTAGGGGCGTAAGAATTTCGACACTTTTAATAGGATGAGCACGCATAATCGCTTCTTCACTTTCAGTGAGGCGACCAGGTTTCAAGAGGATGCTATCAGGAATACCAATTTTACCTAAATCATGAAAAAGACTGGAAAATTCAATTATTCGTTGTTGGTACTCATCGAGACCTGCTGCCTTTGCGAGAAGACGAGCATTTCGCGCAACTCTCCTGCAGTGACCATAGGTATAGGGATCTCTCTCTTTGAGAGCCTGTAATAGAGTAGTTGATACATCCATTGCCCAATTCGGGATATCTTCCCCTGTCATGTAGCCCCCTTTAGCGGCGTGATCAGTAACTCTTCGGTCTATATGCCCCAGTCCTTGAATCGGGTTTCCGATTCGAGGATATACATAAATATAGTATATTATATATTTTCTGTTGCCGATAGGAAGTTATGAGATTAGGTAAGTCCCTAGAATTCCTGATTATATTAGTCTTCCTTCAGGTAGGTACTGCAGCCCCCTCTGTTGCGCGTGACGATTTGGTCCCTGGCTCTCGTTATACGAGTGCACGAGCTGCGGGGATGGGCGGCGCTTTTCTCTCTGTCGGGGAGGATGTGGCTTCGGGGCTTTTTAATAATCCTGCAAATCTGGCCAAGATCCGAAGAATCGAATTTGAATTGGCAAATTTTTCCGTGAACGTTAATTCGCCTTTTGCTTCCACGATAAATTTTAGTTCACTGAGTGCACCGTTTTTCGGTCCTTCGCTTCCTGTTTTGAGTCCGGCTACTCCCAGTTTTGTTGGAGGAGGATGGTCTGGTATGGTTGATTTCGGGATGCCGGGATTTGCCTGCGGAATTCTAATGCAACGGCAGTTCGGGGGACAGCTGAATGCAGATGGGACCGTAAGTTACCGAAGTCTGAACCAACTTATTCCGGCGATAGGAACGGGCTTCAAATTGTTTGAGGGGCTCATTCGAGTGGGCTACAGCATGCATTGGGTGATTCAAGCCCTTGGAACCTTTACTAGGGCGGACCCTTCTACTCTCTCGTACACTCAAGAGCTCGCTCAGGGTTCAGCTTTTTCACATAACTTGGGTGTTGGATTTACTCTGCCGGTAAAGTTACTTCCGACTTTTGATTTAGTTGTCCGAAATGCAGTGGGTACACGATATGGAGCTCCCGTAATCTACTCGTTCTCTTCCAGCTCTACGACAGTTCCAGCCCTTGAAGCCATGACCTTTGATGGTTCGTTCAGTATCCAACCTCATTTGGGGAAGGGGAGCTTCTTGAATATTATTGCGGAGTACCGAGATATTTTGAGCCAATCACAGGTTGCACTTTTAGGCCGAATATCGTTGGGCGCAGAGTTAGCTGTTCGCGGAAGGTATTTTTTTCGAGGGGGTTGGGGCGCTGGATATCCTTCAGCTGGGTTAGCGATTAGAACCAGGAAGTCAGAGCTTTCGCTAGCTTGGTACGCTACTGAAATTGGCACTGGTTATTTGAGTCAAGGTGATACCCGCTTTATGTTGCAGTATCAAATAAGGAGTTTCTAAAAAATGGAACTAAAACTGACGATTTGTGCTCAAGATCAAGAAGAGGGAAAGAAATGGGGAGACCAGATCAGAGAGTCTTTCAAAGGAATCGAACAAGTACAAGTTCTTGAAGGTCTTGGAAGGCTGGAGGAAGGCCAAATTCTATTTATCGATTACAATTTAGAAGGGCTGGAGGACGAGCTAGCTCGAGCGGATCGTCGCCGCCAAGCTTTGGTTTTAGTAGTTCGTGATGGAAGTGAAGGCTCAGAGCTACTGTTAGATCTTTTGAAGGATGGCAGGGTTGACGGATTGATTCTTATTCCTTTTCGAAAGTTGGAGCTACTGGGCTGCGTTCGCCTCTATGAGCAGGTTGTGATGTGGAATCAGGTGGGAGAATTGAATGCCTCGCTCTCTCAGACAATTCAAAATTTGTCGAACGATGTGCAACTTGCTGAAAGATTGCAAAAGGGCTGTCTTCCGAAACGCTTCACGGAGATTAAAAACTTTCAAGTAGCAAGCAAGTATTTAGCGGGTATTGCTTCGGGGGGCGATTATTTTGATTTGGCAGAATCTAAAAGCGGAAAGTCTTTATCTATTATTTTATCCAACTCATCAAGCTACGGGCTTTCTAGCACTGTTCTAGCGATTCTATTGAAAGTAACTCTCAAATTGTCTCAGGAGCAGGAGGGTGGCATTGCTCGTCCTTCTGAAGTATTGAAACGGGTTTATGATGAGTTACTTTTGGTACTAGGAGAAAAAGATCAGCTCTCGCTTTTCTATGGCACTATTACAAGACAAGATTTGATTTTACGTTACGTTCATTTAGGAAAATCGTCAGCTTATTTTGCTCCTCCAAAACAAGGTTTCACCGAGCTTCCTAAACAAGGAGGCCCAATCTGTAAAGGTGTGCCTAGCCTGGAGATGACTGAAAACGAAATCGAATTGCTCCCGGAGGGGCGACTGGCGTTAATCTCGGGGGGGTTTGATGAGATGTGTGGGGGAAGTGTAATGGTTCAGCAGATTCTTCAGGCCTTTCGACCTAAGGAGTCTGTGGATACCCTTAACGAGCTTGTCTTTAAGGCGAAATCTAATATTGCCCCGGATGTGGGAATGCCTAATCGTGATTGTTCTGCTGTGATATTTGACGTGGAAGCTCGCACTCTCAGGTCGGTGTAAATAATGGATAATTCTGCGCGGCGCACTAACTACGCTCCATTCACTCTGCCGGTTGATTTTTATTATTATTACACATACAATATGTATTACTGTCATGATGTGAAAAGGTTGAATTACGAAAGTAAGGAAAAGGTATATGAGAAATTTTAAGAAACCTCTTTTTTGGACCGTAATAAGTTTGGTCGGCGTACTACATAGTTTCGCTTTTGCCGGCACCATAGTATCGGGGACCTGCAAAACAAATTTGGCCAATGGCGTATATACTATCGTGCCGAGCTCTTCCTGTACCGCAGTGTTTAGCGTAGCATTGACCCCCAGCGATGTGGGTGGAACCTGGAAAGATACTTGTTGTGTAACTAGTGGATCAAACTGCACCAATGGGGCTGGAGTGCCCGTACGCCCTGCAACGCTGGGTGGAGTTAATGGAAAGGTACTTTCTGTGGGTTGTCTTAATCCAAGCGGTAAATTCAAAGGAGTGCAGAATAATAGCACTCTAGATTTAGCAACCTGCAAAAGTCTAGAGGCGGACTTCGACTGGAATCGCGGCCCATATCAATTGCGATGTAAATAATACCTGAAGCTGGTTCACCATGCGGTGAATTGACAACTGAGACTTCATAGTTCCCCAATTTGGGGGATAAAAGCAATACAAGGCTATTTCCTGCTAAGCGCCTGTTCGAGATCTGCTTTTAAATCAACAAGATCCTCTATACCGACGCTTACTCGGATTAGGTTATCCAAAATGCCAAGTTTTTTTCGAGCTTCTACGGGTATGCTGGCATGAGTCATAAGGGCCGGGTGTTCAATTAAGGATTCAACGCCACCCAAACTTTCGGCCAGGGTGAAAATTTGAAGCTTTTCCAAAAATGATTTAGCTTCTTCGATTCCACCCCGAATCATAAAAGTAATCATTCCTCCAAAACCAGACATTTGTTGACGCGCCAGGGAGTGCTGCGGGTGAGACTCCAAGCCGGGATAGATGACTTTTTCAACATTTGGATGTTTTTCCAGGTAGCGCGCGATATCCATCGCGTTTTGAGCATGACGGTCCATCCTTACGTGAAGGGTTTTAATTCCTCGCATAACCAAGAAGCAGTCAAGGGGAGCTGGTACGGCGCCCACAGCATTTTGTATGAATTTCAGCTCATCGTAT
>JBDSKY010000526.1:0-9835 GCA_039916675.1 Bdellovibrionia bacterium | reverse complement strand
AACTAAACAACGGGACATCGCATTTCAAATATCTACCCTAATTGTTGAAACAGGCTGGGCCGACGCCAAACTTGAAAACATTACGATGAATAGGGGTGGAAAAATCCTACTTGTTGATACTGAGCCTCATTTTGGCGAAATGGAGATGAATTGGATGAACGATCCTGCAAGTCAGGGTTCAAAGATTTGGAAAATTTATGATCAAACAATAAACAAGCTGAACCTCTCCATGGGAGGCTCCCCGTCTCCTCCCAAACTTCAAAACATTCTTAAGGGATTGGAAACTTTTGCTGATGATTCGCTCATTCACAAACTATCAGTGTTCAATGAAGTAGCCAAGGAGTTCATTGCAAGGATGAGGAAGATAAAATAGGTTCGGTGTAAGATTCAGTTAGCGAAGCGATTTCAAGCCATCAGATTTATCAAGATCAGCCAAATGACTAAAACCACCAATCAAACGATCTCCCGCAAATATTTGCGGCATTGTCCGCAGACCAGAAAGTTTAAAAAGAGACTCCCATTGAGCATCATCTTCCTCAGGAACCAAAATTTCCTGAAAGGGTATACCACGATCAGTAAGTAACTTCTTTGCCCTAACACAAAATGGGCAGTTCGACATGGTATACACTTTTACCTGAGGTGATGAAGTGGAAGTCATTTGCCTAGTTTACCTCGACTCTCATATCTGAGCAATCCGCCACTTACGCATTAGGAGTAATTCCTTTGCGTACAGTCCCTTTACGAGTAAGTCCAAAAATGACGATCTCCTGGCGGTGATGTGAAAGTTGAGCGGCTTTGACACGGACCATTCCCATTTCACGCACGTGAGCAAGCATCATAGGAATCTCATCGGCAATTTCCCAACGATTCAGTTTGATTGTAAGAATCACACCCAATACTGAGTCCTTCATGCGCGATACTAAACGATCCACGGCGAAGAGCGAAATTCGCGGCTCAACATTCATATCCAATAGCAGCCATTGAATAGACTCCGGTAATTCTTCACGCGGGATAGAAGCTACAGGTCTCTGGAAATGCAAAAAATTAGGATTTCGAAGTATTTTAGGATCCATCTCTGCCGGGTCAATCCCAACCACTCTCAACCCTCGTTGGAGTAAAGCGAAGCTTGCTCCACCCGGAGCGCTTCCAATCTCTACGGCTGTATCGCCAGCACGAGTTGGACTACCAGCCCATTGACCTGCCCAATTCAAAGATTCTTCCAATTTCAAATAGGCACGTGAAGGTGAATCATCAGGGAGGCTAATCGGAAAAGCACCACCCGGCCAAGGAGAATGAATGACGGAGTGCATGTGAGCCCCCATCCACAAGGATTCTTTATCGAGTGCGACAAGATCGAGGACGATGTCACCCGGCTCGGCTTTTTCAGGATTGGCAAATAACTCAGGGCTATGAGCCATGAGTTTAATTTTAAATTCTTGAGCAATGGCACCGGGTTGAAAGCCAAGTGGAGACTCACCGGGAGGATGTTGGTCTCGCTCCCATAAATGGAGTCTAAACCCTGATCCGGTGTGACTTTCCCGCAACTCATGCGCAAATTGGACAATCGCAGCGATTTCCAGGTCTCCCGAGGCGCTAGGAACAGCTCCCAGCGAAATTCCATAAGCCCGCGCAAAAACCGAACGCAGTGCAAATTGAAGATCCATTTTGCCTTCAACTTTTTTGAAGGTGAGAAATCCGGGCTTAGAGTAGGCAAAACGAAGCTCAGGGTGATCCCGTGCTATTTCTTTTTTTAACGCCGGCTCTGCTCCAATTTGGCAAACTACAAAGATAAAAGAACTTTCAAAACTTGAATTCAAGGCCGGTCGCTTCCTTAAGGTAGGTTTCTAAAAAGCTTACCAGTTCGACCCCGCGGCCCTTATCATCCATCCAGGCTTTCTGAACAGAGTCATAATTAAAATGGTAGGCGGTCCCCTTTGCAGCTAAAGCGAGCCAGAGTTGGTTTACTGAGGGTTGAGTACTAAGAATACAACGCGAGCCGTCCGAGAGCGTAATGGTCATAGACCCCATGGACATTTCACACTCAGCAATATCAGGATCCACCGCATCAAAGGGCAATTCTATACGCTTAAAAGTGTCATCTATTTTTTTCCTGAAATCACCTTCCATAAATCCTTGACCTCCGCTCGAGTATTGCGGATACCATGAATCCATGTCTGATACAAACATCTGCCCTTGTGGCTCTGAAAATGAACTTAAAAATTGTTGCCTCCCCATTATTCAAGGAAAAAGGCAGGCTGAGACTGCAGAAGAACTTCTTCGCGCTCGCTACACTGCTTTCACCCGAAATGATGTCGACTTCATTCTCGCTTCTCATCACTCGCGGACTCGAGACGAAGTTAAGCGCGAGGAAATCGAAGATTGGGCTAAGAATTCCGTATGGTTGGGTCTTAAAGTAGTTCAGCTGGAAGCTGGAAAGAAAGAAGACACCCAGGGAACCATCGTTTTTGCCGCTCACTACAAAGAAGGCGAAAAAACCCAAGAACATTGGGAAAAAGCCTTTTTTGAAAAAGAAGCGGGCGGTTGGAAATTCTTGGATGCGCAGGGAGTCCACACTGGCACTTACCAGAGAACTGAACCTAAGATTGGGCGCAATGATGCGTGCAGCTGTGGTAGCGGTAAAAAATTCAAGAAATGTTGTGGAAAGTAGCCCGAGCCTGGAGCCAACCAAAAACCCGTTATATTGTGGTCGCTTGGAAGGCTCAGGGCCTCCTTCTCGAACAATGTAGCTTTAAAAAAGGCCCGGGCTAAATACATTACATTATGTAAACGGGAAATTTAAAGCCACAGTTCCACTAAAGACAGTAGCGCCAGGAGTTACTGTCCAGTCGGGACGCAACATAAGGGCGACATTTTTTCCTAAGCCCAGCTCAGCATCGGCTCCTATGTTCGGAAATAAGCTCCAACCAGAGCCAGTGTCCGTTGTCGTATCTCCTAGATTCATGGAGCTAATTAGGGATCGATAGAGGACATTGCCACCTCCGTGGGCCGCTAATCGAAGGTTATCCATAATATTATATCCAACCTTTACATTGGCTGGAATGATGAGAAGGTTTGCGCCACCGCCACCCGTGGTGGAGTTTGGGTCTGGATGCATACCGAGAAAATTTGCAGTTGGATCCCCTAGATGGCTGAAAAGCACCCCCACGCTTGGACCAATAAAAAGATTACTCCAATCTTTATTGATCATATTAGACATATTACCATCGACTGTGAACCCTTCTACAATTCTAGAATTAGTATTCCCTCGTTGATCACTGAACACTAAAGCCCCAACCTGAGGCTTAATTCCTACGACTTCATTCCTAAGGCCCCCCTCTACATCTTTCACTCTGCCGGTGGTTGTCATTGGCTGATCTGAATAGTAGGGATCTTCGGCAGCCAAAGCCGACGACCCTACGAGCCAAGTTGAAAGCATGATAGCAGTTAATATTTTTTGCATGAGAGTCTCCCTTTGAGTAGTTCGATTATGGTTGCTTCGATTGCAGTTGCTATTCCAACTGTTAGTCCTCTGCTTTAAGGGGGATAAATAGATTTTGATCAAGGCCACGTTTCACATAGAGAACTTCAACGCCATGGGGTTTTATCTTCCCGATAATTTCAAAGAGTTCACCTGCGCTGTGGATATATTGCCTATTTACCTGCAACACAATATCTCCCTGACTCAGCCCAGCCTCAAAGGCAGGACTTCCTGTCTTGATTTCAGTAATTAGAGCACCAGTATTAGGCAAAAGTCCGAAAAGTTGAAAAAACGCAGGTGGAATATCTTCCGCCTTAATTCCTAAATGAGGGTGTTTATCATTGGCTTTGGCCAACTGCCCCGCCTGCTGTCGCACTGGTCCAGGGTGTGCGCTGGGTTGCTCTCGAATATTGGCAACAACTTGAGTTTTGGCGCCATTACGAAGAAAGCTTAGCCGGACAGGCGTCGGAGATTTAATGTTAGACACAAGCTTTTTAAAATGTTCCGCATTTAGGATTTCTGTGGAATCAAATAGCATTACAACATCTCCCGGCTGAAGAGTGGCTTCCGCGCCGGGACCACCGGGTACAACTTGAGTTATTAAGGCGCCCTTGGCTGAAGGTGTCCTAAAAAACCGAGCCAAATCATCATCGAGATTCTGAGCCATTAGGCCTATCCATCCTCTGATGACCCGCCCATGCTGGAGCAATTCCGCAAAAACTTGGGAAGCAATTCTGGATGGAATGGCAAATCCTATCCCCAGTGAACCCCCTGACTGCGAGAAGATTGCGGTATTAATTCCTACAACCTCACCACT
Organism: Bdellovibrionia bacterium; assembly: GCA_039916675.1. Classification (GTDB taxonomy): domain Bacteria; phylum Bdellovibrionota; class UBA1018; order UBA1018; family UBA1018; genus JBDSKY01. The sequence goes on along the minus strand of JBDSKY010000526.1, from coordinate 5,540 downwards.
CGAATTGAGAAGCGGCCCCCCAGAATTACCTGGATTAATCGCCGCGTCGGTTTGGATAAAATCTTCAATCTCCAAAACTCCTAATTTTCCTCTACCCACCGCACTAATGATGCCCGAAGTTACTGAACGATTCAGGCCAAAAGGGCTCCCAATTGCGACGGTCCAATCTCCAACTTTAAGATTGTTTGAATCCCCAAATTCTAATGTAGGAAGTGAACGATCCGGCTTAGGTTCGATTTGAAGCAGTGCCAAATCGGTTTTAGCATCCCCACCAATCACGCGACCCGAGTATTTATGTTTTTCATCTAAAGTGACAGTGATCCGCACCGCCCCTTCTACGACGTGGTTATTTGTAAGTACCACGCCGTCTGGTCGAACGATAACTCCAGAGCCGATTCCCATTAGATCTGGATCGGTATTTTCCTCGGGAAGATTTGAAAGCAGAGGGTTAATTTCTTTTGTTTTTACCGCGTTAATACTGACAACAGCAGGATTAGCCTTTTTTGCAATTTCGTTTAAAGCTCGTGATGCTTGAAGCAAGACACTTACATCTTTAGATTCTTCGACGTGCGGCGGCCGAGGGCCCGTGCTTGAAAATGTACTTGCTAGGCCAAGGCTTGCTATAGCGGCCAGCGACCAAAGGGCAACAGGATTTTTCATACCTAGACTGATGCAGGGTATGGGCCTAAATGCTCGAACCTAAATTAACTAACGGTTGGGAAACATTCATGCGTGATGGTTTGCGAGTGACGACGGGCCTTGCATTCCAAAAATAGAACATGAGAACACAGCCAATGGCTGAAAAACCAATCATACTAGGTCCCCACGAAGACCAGCCAAAGGTATCCAAGAGCCAGCCCATTCCAAAACCTACGAATGAACCCCCAATATATTGCATTCCATCAAACAAGCCGGCAGCAGTAGCTGCGGCCTTTTTGCCGCCAAAGTCCATAGAGGCTGTACCCGAAAGCATTGACTGAACCATACTAATGGCGCAGGAATTTATAACAAAGGCAGCAATAATCCAGTTTACGTCCGTCGCTTTCCAAATCACCAGAAGACAGAAAATTTGTGCCAGATATCCAATAAAGGCCACAGGAGTTCGACGCCCTTTGAAAGCCCAATCAGAAAGCGTACCCGCTAACACTGCACCAAGAATTCCTGCCCCTACAATCGCAATCGCATTTCTTTGAAACACACCAGATTCGAGCGGAAGCTTCTGAACTTCAACCATGTAACGAGGGAACCACTGTTCAAATCCCTGCCTCACTATACCCGTACAAAACTCAGCCACCGCAATTGAAATTGTGACTGGATTAGTAAATATTTTACGCAAAACATATTTCAGGGAGACAGATTCTTCATCTCCACTGGATGCGTCTTGAACATCTAACTTATCAAATCCGCAATTTTCCGGAGCATCCTGGACGGTCAAATAAGCCAAACCGGCCATTACTGCAATCAGAATGGAGGGAAGAAAAAAAACCCATTTCCAAGAAAAAAGTGAAATCACAATAGGCCCTACGATAAATACCATCGTCCGACCGAGCTGAATCATGGATCCAAAAACAGCAGAAAAAACACCCCGTTCACTAATGTGAAACCAAGCAGAATTAACTTTAATCAAAGACACTGCACCAAATGACTGAAAGTAGGAATTCAGCATCCACATTGTAGCGAAATAGGTGATCAAGAGACTTCCCGTGCCGAGGAATCCCAGATAAGCCCCAATGCCGAATAGAAAATTAAAAACAACAGTTCCCATTGCACCCCAGAGAATGGCTTTTCTTCCCCCAATTTTGTCTGCAATAGGTCCGTTGAAAATCGCAAAAATACCATACGCCAACAAGGCGGGGCTGATAATTCCACCAATTTGCGTCTTGTCCCAACCATACGTTTTAGACAACAATGGATTGACGAGAGCCAGATTATACCGCCCCATATACATGGCAGAATAAGTCAGCCCTAAAACCAACCAGTTCAAACCTCTACGCCTTCGAAACTCAGATGAATGTGCTATCATTTTGGGGATTCTGGTTTTTCCAGTTTTTCTTGTTTTTCCATTTTTAAAATCTGAATCCGATTGTCTTTAATCCAGAGGGCTCTCTTACCATTCAACGTTTCGATAAGCTCATTTCCAATTAACCGCGCTGCTTCTTCACTGAGAATTCCTGCCTTGATGAGTTCTTCCGGTGTTGCAATTTTACTTCGCAAAAGAGGCAATAACTTAGCAGTAGCCATTAAATGTTTGGCTGCAATTTTATGCTTATCAGCCAAAATGTTAATGAAACATCCGAGAAGTTCCAAAACTTGGGACTCTTCTTGAGAGGGCACAGGAGGCTTAGAAGGCTTATTAAGTACAAGACCTTCTTCTTCTATACCTTCGAACAATGCCTTAAGGATAGCTTCGCCACTGTTTTTGAGTTCGCCTTTATTCAACCCTCGAAAAGTAGAAAGATGCTCCAGATCCTTGGGTCGCACTTGGGCCAAATCAATCAGGACATGATCGTCCGCTACCCAACGCCGAGGTAAATTGAGTTGTCTGACGCGATCTTCGCGCCACTGAACAAGACTACGAAGCGCGACCAGAGTTTTCCGATCCAGGCGCCCCCCCCGAGCTAGTTTCTGGGTTAGACCGTCTACGTCAGATTGATAAAGAGCCTTGTTTTCCCACTTAGCAGAAAGTTCAAAAGCCCATGTCTTCCGACCTAGTTGCTCCAGGTGATCCAGGAGCTTCTGCCCAAGTTCTACCAAATAAACCACATCGGAATGTGCATACTCCATCAATTGTTTCGGCAGAGGCCGCACCGACCAATTCGTTCTAGCATGACCTTTTTGTAAGGTTACATCCAAAACCAACTTTACTAATCTGCCTAATCCAATCCCGTCGCCATGACCGCAAAGAGAAGCTGCGATAGCAGTGTCTAAAGTAGGAGATGCAACGATACCGAATGCAGAATAAAGACATTCCTGATCGCCTTGGGCTGCATGAAGAATTTTCAAAATTTTAGGATCGCTGAAAACGTCCAGTAACGGTTGAAGGCCAGGATCATAAGCCTGTACGCCGCGCTCCCGGTGGTTTTTCTTGAATGCCTGTGCATCGACTAACCAGGATTCCGAATCGGTAGCAACCTGGATAATCTCAACTATAGGATAAAATGTAGATTCACGGATAAACTCTGTATCAAACGCAATCATGGAATGGGTCTTAAGAACCTGAGCCATTTCAAGAATTTGCTCAGGGGTCGAAAGCAGTTCTAGATGATTTTTCACTGTTACGGAATTATCGTGGGGAAGCGCAGAAATCAAGCTTAGAGTCGAAAGCTTGAAGGACTAGAGTTAGGCTGCACGAACTTTGGGAAGTGTAAAAATCCGCACCCTGACCCGGAAGTGAGTACTTTCAATAAAAAAGTCGTTTCTGGCAGGCTCCGTAGTAAAAAGCTTGTAAGCGTAATCCGAGATCAGTTTAGCTGCAAATTGTTCCTGTTTCTGGAACTGTTCCATCTTTATTTTTGACCTAAGCCATTGAACTGCCTGTCGTTGCATCAAAACTTCCAAAAATGGCTTGGACAAGAGCTCTTCGACATAATCTCCGAATTCAGACTCCTGTTTTTCAACATGAGATCGATACCGATAAATCTCGGCCAAAGGGTCGGGCTCGCCTTTTTGAAGTGAAGCCTCGAGAAAATTGATTTCTACGTCACTTGTCAGTGTGTCGATAAGGACAGGGGGATCCTGCTGAAGGGAAACGATGAGCGCAATATTGCTGGTTTTCATACTAAACTTAACTCCCTTAGACTTCCGAATCTAACTTGCACCTAATACTATATCGGATTAATCTGGTATTAATTAAGGAACTTAACAATCTTTTAGTCGGGCGGTAAATCCACTGGTTTCGCAAGGCCGCCTAACACACTCTAACACTAGCATTCTGGACTGTTTTAGGGCAGATTACCCCCTCATGTGCCCTACAGACGACGTAATTTCAGCATCTTCTGCCGTTTCCCCTTTGCAGGCCCAGCTTCAGAAAGAAGTTACGCGCCGAAGAACCTTCGCCATTATTTCCCATCCTGACGCTGGGAAAACTACTCTTACTGAAAAGCTCCTACTTTACGGCGGAGCAATTCACTTAGCCGGTGCGGTGCGAGCCAAGGCCAACCAACGACATACCACCTCCGATTGGATGGAGATTGAGAAGCAGCGTGGGATTTCAGTAAGTTCCAGTGTTCTCCAGTTTGAATATAAAGGAGTCCAAATTAATCTTTTGGATACTCCTGGCCACAAAGACTTCTCCGAAGATACCTACCGTACGCTTACAGCAGCCGATGCCGCTGTCATGTTGATCGATGCAGCGAAAGGGGTCGAAGCCCAGACTCGAAAGCTTTTCGAAGTCTGCCGGATGCGAGAGATTCCTATTTTTACTTTTATGAACAAAATGGATCGCCCCGGTCGCGATCCACTGGACCTAATTGATGAACTTGAGAAAGTATTAGGCATCAGATCTTGCCCCATGAGCTGGCCCATTGGCCAAGGTGACCGATTCCGAGGGGTATTCGATCGTCAAAGCAGTGAAGTTCTTCTTTATCAAACTGAAGGCGAAGCCAACGTCAAAGGTAAGCTCGCTCCTAAGAAAGTCACTGGAATCGACGACCCGCTCTTCATTGAACTCTTGGGTAGAGGAGATATTGAAGAAGGCAAACAGCTACACGGCGACCTTAAAGCTGAAATCGAACTCTTGGAATATGCCGGTGACGCTTTTGACGTCGAGCGAGTACTCGCTGGCCAGCTCACCCCGGTGTTCTTCGGCAGCGCGATGAATAATTTTGGTGTTCAAAGATTTCTGGAAAGATTTATTGATATTGCCCCAGCCCCCGTACCCAGAAAAACGAATAAGGGGCTTGTAGAACCGACTTCGACTGGGTTTTCAGGCTTCATTTTTAAGATTCAGGCCAACATGGACCCATCGCATCGAGATCGCGTCGCGTTCATGCGAGTTTGCTCTGGGAAGTTTACTCGGGGTATGGCGGTCAGACACGTACGTCTAAAAAAGGATATCAAACTTTCGAAACCCCTCCATTTCTTCGCCCAGGAGCGAGTTATTATTGATGAAGCGTGGCCTGGAGATATTGTAGGATTATTAGATACATCCGGAGAACTCAGAATTGGGGATACTCTGTGTGACGGCAAGCCTTTCGAATACCAAGGCGTACCTCGTTTCTCTCCCGAACATTTCGCAGGGATTCGAATTCTGGATCCGATGAAGCGTAAACAAATGAAAAAAGGATTGGATCAGCTCGCAGAAGAAGGCGTGATCCAAGTCTATCGCCAAAGAGGATTTGGAGACAAAGATCCAATTCTAGGTGCAGTCGGAGCCTTACAGTTCGAAGTCCTAGAGCAGAGACTTAAATCAGAATATACTGTCGATGTTAAAATTGAAAAGTTACCTTTTATTCACGCTAGGTGGGTTGAAGGCGAAGGACTCGATGCCGACTATTTCGAGCGGCGTGAAGATAGTCGCTGCCTGGAAGACCGGGACGGCT
>JBDSKY010000525.1:0-5790 GCA_039916675.1 Bdellovibrionia bacterium | reverse complement strand
GTATATGACTCCTAACTAAAAGGTATCAGGGATCAGGCATCAACAAAAGCGGGTTTTAATCCTTTATTGAGATGCCTGGTCCCTGAATTAGTCCCAAATCTTACTTAAGTGTCTCTTTACCTGGCTTCCAGTCAGCAGGACAAAGTTCGCCTGTCTGCATTGCCTGTAGAGTACGAATTACGTCGTCCACGTTGCGGCCAGTGCCTAGAGCATTGACGCTCATCCACTGCAATACGCCTTTAGGGTCAATTAGGTAAGTGCCCCGTAGAGCGATGCCTTTGTCTTCTAAAAGTACGCCGTAGTCGCGGGCAATAGTGTGTGCAGTATCAGCAAGAACAGGGAATTTTACGTCCTTGAGATCTCGCTCGAACCAAGCTTTATGAGAATATTCGCTGTCAGTGCTGCAAGCAACAACTTGACAACCAATTTCCTTGAATTCTGATTCTCTTGCTCCAAAAGAACGAATTTCTGTTGGGCAAACGAATGTAAAATCTAATGGATAAAAGAAAAGGCAAACCCACTTTCCTTTGTAATCCTTAAGGGCAACTTCTTTGAAATCACCGGCAAAATATGCCTGGGCTTTGAAATCGGGAGCTGCATTACCTACTTTTAAAGTTGTCGACATAAATTTCTCCTTTGAGTACGACGATAGGACAATATGATGAGTAGTACTAACGTGATAGGCTAGAAAAATGAAGAGCGAAGTCGCAAAAATCCGCAGTCACTCGTTTAAGTTGACGAAATTTGACTTTATCTTAACAGTTATCCCTGTGCTGATCTGGGCGGGCTCAACATTCATGAGGCAGACCGTTATTACTCCAAGTTGTATGAACGCGCCGCAGAAATGTTCTAAGGAGTCCCTGCTCCCAATCGACCAAATTTCCTTCGGGATGGAAGATCCCAGAGCTGACGGGTATTCTTATTTTACACAAAACTTATCAGGAGTTTTAGCCGTAGCAGTCCCCGCCGCTTGGAGCCTTTCGAGGCTGGCAATGGGAAGCTTGAGCCCGGCGGTTACTCTATCGGTCCTTGGAGTAGATCTGGTTCTTATTTTACAGACTGCGTCGTGGAATGGCTTTTTAACAGAATTGTCTCATTGGATAGTACAAAGACCGAGGCCCTTCGTCTATTATGACCCGGTACAGCGGGGAATTGATCCGGCCCATTATGTTTCCTTCTATTCAGGGCACACTAGTTTTGCTGCGGCAATGACGGTAGCGACTTTCTTAATTTTGGTAGTGCGGGGCGCGCCACTTCTGCTTTTGATGCTGTCGGCTATTGCGGTACAGTCGCTAATAATTTCTACTGCATATTTTCGTATTCTGGCAGGCAGGCATTTTTTAACGGATGTAATTTTTGGAGCGGTGGCTGGTAGTGCTGTTGCTTGGGTGGTGGTATCTCAACACCGCCTCCAGCATCCCAGGCTTCAAACAGGGTAGTAATGAAATGGGGTAGTGTCGCAAGTTTTTTTCTCTAGATGAGTGTATCCCTAAGTTTGGCCCCGACTCCTGCTCAATCAAATAGCGATATGCGTCAAGTCGATTGCGCACAAAAAGTGGCATTTAGAGTTCATCCGTAAGTGTCCCGCAACACCACCAAAGATATTCATGAAGAATTGGCTACTTGATTCCCAAAAATTTTGTAGAGAGTTTTAACTTTCGCATTCTTCTTATAGAGACGTTGCCCAACTCGTCTTCCCAGGCGGTTCGCTCAATCTCTTTTGGCCGTCGAGTTTTGAGGGAGCGTTGGTATATCTTACCAGCCTGGTCATCCATACCTTCTAGAAAGTTGATGGTTTAAGTTTAACAATACTTATTCAAAATAGCAAAGTTGCGACAGAACCCGGCAGGGGGCTGGCCCAAACCAGCAGGATTCTATGCTTTGTCGCAAAAATAGCTGTGGGGTACACCCAGTTCTATGCAAGTTGCTAGAATTAAAGGTTTTATGACTCCTTGTTAAAGTGATATCACTTTGATATCATGTAAATATGAGTCAATTGGAAAAACTGCTTGGAAAACTAAAACAGGGAACAATTGACGGCAAAGAGTTGGTCACTCTTTTAACCAAGTTGGGATGGGAGATGAGGAATCAAACGGGCAGCCATCAGACTTGGAGTAATGGTTCAAGCAAGCTGACCGTATTGGCTGGCCGGATAGAGTTAAAACGATATCAAATCAAAGAAGCCCAATCGATTCTAATAAAGGAGGGCAAATGAAAGTTAAACATTATGAGATTAAAATAAGTTGGAGCGACGAGGATCATTGCTTCATTGCACGAGTTCCCGAATTACCAGGTTGTATGACTGATGGGGAGACTGAGGAAGAAGCATTGAGAAATGCTAAAGAAGCCATTTGTTCTTATCTAGAGGCATTAAAGTCAGAGGGTAAAGCCATACCTCCTTCGATTTCATCCAAGTCATTCTCAGGTACGTTTCCCATAAGGATTACACCGGAGCTTCATAGATCTTTAGCCATTACAGCAGCGCTGGAAAAAATTAGTTTAAATAAACTGATTGTAAAAATTGTATCTGAAAACATTGTATCCGTCTCAGAATCAGGAAATATTCGAACGATCGTTAATATGACAAGTGACGCCAAGGCTACAAACACGAAGATCCAAAAAACTTCGCGTGTAGACTTAATGCATACGAGCGAGAGAAAACAGCGAAGGAAGACGCAGTCAGCCTAACAGGACACTTAAGAGCGATCTCTCTTTTTCCGCCGACTCAAAAAGCAACTTAGCTTTTTTTCACTCTTTGAGTGCCTCCCTCCCCGTGTGAATAAAATTCCTTTTGAACTACGTTTGACTCAGCTTCGCTACCCAATCGGAAATAGATTTTAAAGATTCAGACCAACACCAGTTCTCATCAATATTTTCCCCAACGATTTCGCCCTTCTCTAAGACATACTCGGCAGCTTTCAAAGCCAGATCACGACCTCCATTTTTTAAACAATAATCCAATGCCTTCAAAATGGAATCCAGGATAAGCTCATACCCATGCACCGAGTGTGGAACGTAATCAGGTAGGCTCAGTGAATTATCCAGCGTAGATTTCAATTGCTCCCAATCAACGTCCGGAAGCCGGACTTGCACAAGAACACTCAATGATTTTGAAAGAATGTCATCGCTTTGGACTCGATCAAAAAGAAGGTCTATGACGGTTCCGATATCAAGAAGACTCAGATAATCTTTTGACTTTTTTGAACTAAAGATCAGAGGCCTATGCCCTGAAGGAAAGCTGTGTTTTGACATGAGTAAACTCCTGTAGGTTCGGTTTATGGAGCGCTTACGATTCAATAGCTAATTACTAACGATCCAGACAATGAATCAAAAGCCCATCGCGGAGCTTGGGTTCAAACCAAGTAGACTTAGGTGGCATGATTTTATTTTCGTCCGCGATTTTCATGACCTGGTCGAGCCGAGTGGGGCAAAGCGCAAATGCCACTTTAGCTTCTCCAGACTTCACCCTATTTTCAAGTTCATCTGTTCCCCGAATTCCTCCCACGAAGTCAATCCGTTGATCTGTCCGGGGATCGGTAATTCCTAGGATGGGTTCCAAAACGTCCTCTTGAAGGAGACTTACATCGAGGTCTGATGGCCGACCGAATCCAGCTTTTCTTTTCAAGCAATACCAGTGATTTTCAAAGTACATTCCAATATCGCCCGTCGCGGGATTTTTCCCCTCCGGAGTTTGCTGTAGGATGAAGTTCTTGGCTAATTTTTCCAAGAACTGATCTGAAGTAAAGAGGCCCAAACTTCGAATGAGCCGATGATAGGAAAAGATTTTTAATTGATAATCTGGAAAAGCTACGGCTAGGAAAAAATCTGCCTTTGAATTGGAAGAAGGGTTTCTGTCTTTCTCTTTTAACGCGATACGAGTCTGACTTGCGGCAGCGGCGCGGTGATGTCCATCTGCAATATAAAGTCTTGGAACATGATTTGAGAAGAGACTAATTAGCTGAGAGGGATCTATGATCTCCCAGATTGTATGTAAAATTCCGTCGGGGGTAGTAAAGTCATAAAGAGGCGGGTTTGATAAAGCTTGGTTCATCTCAGTCTCAATAGCGGGATGATTTCTATAAGTCAGAAAGACAGGGCCTGTTTGGGCCGAAAGCTGAAGAATATGACGAGTGCGATCGTCCTCTTTTTCTTTGCGGGTGCGCTCGTGCTTTCGAATTACCCCCGAATCATACTCATCTAATGAAAAACAACCAGCGACTCCTACCTGAGTCCGATCCTGCATTCGAAGGCGATAGATATAGAGTCTGGGTTCCTCATCCTGGATCAAAGAGCCCTCGGAAATCAGATTTCTAAAATTACTTTCTGCCTTTTTGTAAACAGAATCGGAGTAGGAATCTATTTCTTTGGGAAGATCAATTTCAGAGCGAGAGACATGCAAAAAGCTCAGAGGATTCCCAGAAGCCAAAGCATGGGCTTCCTCTCGATTGACGACATCGTAAGGAACCGACGAAATTTTTGCTGCTTTTTCTTGGGCGGGACGAAGCGCTCTAAAGGGTTGGATCAAAGCCATGGTTGTTTCCCTTCTTCTGGGTCAAGAATTAGAAGTGCACCATAGCAATTTTTGGGCTCGATTCACACTACTTTAGCAGGTAAAATAAAGGCGTAGTTTTCTGAGAGATCGAGGACCGAAACGTCCAGACCTATTTTGCGTGAGAAGCCAGCTCCAGCCCAGTGGCTAGCGCAGAAATTCGTGCAATTGAGCCATATGCCAGCTCTCGAACGGGCTCTTCCTTTAAATCATCGTCCGTTAGATCCGTGTCTGGTGTCCTCAAATCTGACATACATAACTTTTTGAAAACCATCCCTTGAGAATTGAGATTTTCTTCATCTCCCTTTTCGGTATTCGTTCTTAAAAAGCCCCCAATCAACTCACAGCCTAATAGGTAAATCACAGGCTCTGCTGCCAATCGATCCACAACCGTTGCCGTCGGGATTCCTTCTTGAATAACTACGCTTTGAATGGCAAGCCGATTTTTACCCACACTCATTTTATTTTTGGTCCGGCGATTCATGTTCCTGATTTCATCGGAAGAATGGGCGACCATAATTCCCATCCCATAGGTGCCCGCGTTATTTTTCACAAACGCGAAGGGTTCTCGATTAATCTGGCGGGCTTGATAGGCCCGCTTAGTTCTTTCGAGGACGCGATCAGTTGCCTGCGCAGCAAGTTCGATCCCGATGTCTTCTCCAAAGTTTACCGGACCCACTTCTTCAGTGTCGATTTGGATTAACCACGGATCAATGTCGATAATAGCCGCGAATTCTCCTGCCAACTTATTGTAGAAATGGAAATGTTCACTTTTTTTACGGGAGTGCCAGCCTAGAATGTGGCTAGGTAAAATAGGCTGAACCACTGCATCGAGGGGATCAGGATAGCCACTGGAGAAATCATTGTTTAGAAGGATGAGATCTGGGACAAAAGTACCTGCAGATGCCACGCCTCCTTTAATTTCTAAAGGATAGGCCTTAAGTTCCTTCCCGGTAGCAGATTTGAGGATTACGGGTTCCATCTGTTGGCTTGGCGTAGGACCATACCAGCCGATTTGAGTTTCGAACCCGGCGTCTTGCACAATTTTATTTAGGTAATATATATTTTCAATATAATAACTATTTTGAGTATGGGATTCGGGCAAAATTAATATCCTAGAAGCCGTTTGCTTCCCATGTCTAAGAGCAATCGCTTCAATTTGAGCACGCATGATGGCTGGAGCCACACGAAGATCCTCGGGGCAGATATTATTAAATCCTGCGGGGTACAGGTTACTATCT